>JABMQV010000283.1 GCA_013203065.1 Desulfobacteraceae bacterium
GAAAGCCTGAGGCCCAAATAACCGGTAAGGGCGCCCACAAGCAGGGAAACCGTTATTAATACCGGCCACCCAAGCCATCCTGTGAAGGATGAAAAAATCAGGAGAATCAGACTCACTCCCAATATTATGGCTATCAGAACCCTTGCATAACGATTTGAGGTAATCACAAATTCTTCAACTTGTCCTCTCTCTTGAGATATGGACCAGAAGCGCATAAAACCCTGACCAAGTGGTCCAAACAGGTTTGTTCCGATCAGAAGCACAACGGTGTTTGCAAGCGCCAGCCTGCCGAATTCGAGGGGATCGAGAACCTGTGTCAATATCTTCACGCCAAACAGCACCCCCATAGCAGTGCCCAATTGCCCAACGAAAACCCAAAGGGCTTCGGATCTCAGTCTCAATATTTGAATCCAATATGACCTGCTTTTTCCCAAGGCTTGAGTCATAGCGATGGAGCTTTTCGAAGGGTCAGCCGTTGTTTATGAACAAGGGGATATGATACGGCCATAATTGGCCGGCTTGAGGATACCGTCTAATTCAGTGCTTCTTGGTAGGTTCGGATCACGTCTTCAATCATCTTTTCCTTGTTGAAATATTTTTCTACACGCTGCCGGGCTGCTTTCCCATACTTTTCTCTGACATCGGGGTTGGCCAACAGGTAATTGATTGCTCCGGCCAGGGCCTCAACATTGTTTGGTGGAACCACCAGCCCTGTCTCCTTATGCTGATTCACAAAAGAGGTGCCCGTACCCAGTTCGGTAGAAACCAGAGGTTTGTTACATGCCATGGCTTCCAGCAGAACGATGCCAAAGGCCTCACTGCGTACTATGGAGGGAAGGACAAAAATGTCACAGGCCTGAAGATGCGTAACCACCTCTTGGTCGGAGAGTTCACCGAGGAAAAAGATCTTCTTCTGCAATTCGCTGTCGGCGGCCACCTGATTTTTCAACTCTGCTTCCATGGGGCCGCTGCCGATTAACACGAGTTTTCCACATACCTTTTTCATTGCCCCAATTAGGGCATAAAGCCCTTTATAATATCTGAACCTTCCGATAAAGAGAATCATGGAGGGACCATAAATTTGGCGTTTTGCGGCCACCTCCCGGACCCTATCAGGGCGAGGTTCGAACCTTGTGAGATCAATTCCAAATGGTATCACCGTGCATTTATCCCTGAATTGAGCCAACACAGTCGATGACTGAACATAGTTAGGGGACGTGGCGATTATGGTTTTCGAGCTCCCCAGGAACTGGCGCAGGAGCGGAGAATAAACCCTGGCAAGTTTTGCCTGTCTGATGATGTCACTGTGATAAGTTACCACTATCTTCTTGTCGAGCCGGGCCAGAAGCGAGGATATTTCGCCCGTAGGATTGGGAAAGTGAAAGTGAAGGATATCAACCTCTTTTCCCAACTTCTTTAACCAATTATGAAAAGTGACATTGAGTGGGGCAGAAGCAAATCTGCCGAGTTCAGGCGCTTTGGTTATCCGGATCCCATTTATAATTTCCGTTTCGGCCCTGGGACGCGTGTTTGAGACGAGGACCTCCACCTTGACCCCTCTTTCTCTCAGACCGTTAGCCAACAAATTAATGTGTCCTTCCACGCCACCAATAACGGGAGGGTAGTAATCTTTGTAGACCTGCAAAACCTTAAGGGGGGGACGAGCTTCCGGGAAAGAGTCTGTGGCTTCCTCTTCCGGGATCAGATCCCGCTGTCTTTCCTTCAACAGACCCAGATAGATTGATTCTATTTCTCTAAAAAGTCTTTCTTTGGCATAGGCACGTTCAACAAACAGACGTGCTGCATTTGTACTCACTTTCTGGATGTGAGGGTTCATGAGGAGAAATTTGATCCCTTTGGCCAGCCCTTCGGCATTCCCCTGTTGGCACAGCAGTCCCCGCGCGCAAATTTCAAACCCGGCATAATGGGCCCTGGGTCGTTGAGGTCCCAGCAGATCCTGCACTCCACCGGCATCCGTGGAAATAACCGGGACTGAACTTGCCATGGCTTCTATGATGGAAACAGGCGTTCCCTCGTTTATGGAGGTAAGGGCAAGAATATCGAGATCGGCATACACACGAGGCAGATCTATCTCCCACCCCAAAAATATCACGTGATCTGACAATTCTTTTTGCTCCGTGTAGAACATCAGTTCGCGTCTCAACTCGCCGTCCCCGATGATAATAAACTTCACCTCAAAGTCAGGGTTTTCTTCGATGAATATCTTTGCTGCATCCAAGAACATCTTGTGGTTTTTTATTTCAACGAGTCTTCCAATAATGCCGATCAAAACGGTTTTTTTGCCAACCCCAAGTCTCGCTCTGAATCGTCCCTTCCTGTTCTCTTCCGAAAAAAAGGGGGCCAGATCAAACC
Source organism: Desulfobacteraceae bacterium (assembly GCA_013203065.1). The sequence goes on from JABMQV010000283.1 coordinate 2,374, forward strand.
CCAAACTCACGGTCTGGAACTTCCTTGCCGGCGCAATTTGATACTTGTGGATCAATTCCTTTGTCTGGCTTTCACTGATGGCAATAATAGAATCACTTGCTTTTGCCAGAAGACGCTCGGCCCAAATAAACATTTGAGACTTTGAACGGCTGAAATAGCCATGTAGTACGTGGCCGTGAAATGTGTGGACCACCAGGATCTTCCTTCTCCGAATCCGGTTGTGTATGAAGACAGCTATCCTCCCTAGCGTCCCTGCCTTGGCCGTATGGGTGTGCACGATGTCGGGTTTTTCTCGATCAAGGATTCTGACAAGCTCTAACAGGCATTTAATATCCTGGGACAGTTTGATTTCTCTTCCAAGTGTGGAAAGAATGACCGGCCTCACCCCGAGTGCCTTTGCAACATAGCCCATGTCACCTTCCAGATCGGAAACGCTTCCACCAATGAGGACCGATTCAAATCGTCTTGGATCAAGACCCTTGGTGAGAAGACTAACATGAATAGACGGGCCTCCTATATTAAGGCGCGTTATAATACGCAGGATTTTTATCTTCTTTTCCATTCAGATCATCCCTCTCCAACTCTATCAAGGACTCTCAAGGTCTCCTCTGCACATTTCTTCCAGGAAAATTGCTTTACCCTCTCAAGTCCTCTACATATTAAACGCTCCCTGAGC
>JABMQV010000284.1 GCA_013203065.1 Desulfobacteraceae bacterium
CCAAAAAAATGATAGGCTTCATTACCAAATGAAAAGTCTGGATAATTCCAAGTTAACATAGCTGAAGTAATTTTCTAGGCTTATCCCTATCTTGTTCATCTTGCCCAGTATCGAACACTGGCGCCAAATTGTGATCTGCAATGGATATTCAACGCCAACGGTTAATATGTAAAATGTCCGATTTAATCGAAACCTCTTATCGATAACCATAAGGTCGGGTTTCAGCAACGACACTTCAAGCCTTAATAAACTCGGGCCCATGGGGTTCGGCCATTTCTTTCCACCGCTCACCAAACCTATTGAAAACCTGGAATTTCTTCCGGAACCTCCAGGTCTTACAATAACTTGTTTGGGAGCCAGATGGCGATCTGAGGGAAGATCATGACGATGGCCAGCCCCAGTGATTCGACAAGGGTATAGGGAATGACCGAGCGGTAGATGTCGGCCATGGTTATGTTGGGAGGGACAATCCCTTTGAGGTAAAACAGGTTAAAGCCAAAGGGCGGTGTCATATATCCGATTTCCATATTGATCACAAACAGGATCCCGAACCACAGAGGGTCAAATCCGTGGGCCTTGATCACGGGCAAGAATACGGGAACACAAATCATCATGATACCCGCCGGGTCAAGCAACATGGCCAGAACGAATATGACGAGTTGAATAAATATGATGGTTCCCCAGGGACCGCCGGGGATATGTGTCAAAATATTTTCTATCAGTTTGTTGGCTCCCATCCCGTGATAGGCCGCGCTAAAGCAATAAGCACCAAAAAGAATCCACATAATCATGCTCGTCAGCCTTAAGGTACGGTGTGCGGCCTCCTTCATCAAAGCCCAACTGAACTGTTTGTAAACCAGCGAAGAGATTAGGGCTCCCAGAACGCCCATGGCCGCGGCCTCTGTGGGCGTCGTAACCCCGCCGATAATAGAACCCAGGACCATGATAACGATGACGATGGGCAGCAAGACCGCCTTGAGCGCTGCCATTTTTCTCTTCCAGTCCCCCCGTTCTTCCCGGGGAAGGGCCGGTCCCAAATGGGGTTGAAAAATACATCGAATGGTAATGTAACTGGAAACGAGGACAAGAAGAAGAAGACCCGGAAAAACGCCTCCCGCAAAAAGCCTTCCCACGGATTCCCCCGAGATGAGAGCGTAGAGGATCATAATGATACTTGGGGGAATGAGAATGCCCCAGCCCCCTCCGGAGTTGATGCATCCCAGGGCCAGCTCTTTGTTATAGTTGCGTCTCAACATGGAGGGGAGCGCAATGGTTCCCATACTCACCACTGCCGCTCCGCTGATCCCGCACATGGCTGAAAAAATGGCGCATATGATCACTGTGCCGATGGCCAATCCTCCCCCTATGCCCCCAAACCAGAGATACATCATCTCATAGAGGTCCCTGGCCACTCCGGACCTCTCCAGGATCATGGCCATAAAAATAAACAGCGGTATGGCCACCAGGGTAAATTTATTCATGGCCCCCCAGGTCTGCGCGGCGACCATGTAAAAGGATTCGGGGCCCCAGGTGAAATAAAGAAAAATCATGGACACCCCGCCCAAGACAAAAGCAAGAGGAAGCCCTGCCAAAAGCAATATGAGAAGTGAACCGAAAAACATGATGGTCAATAATTCAATGCTCATATCGATTCTGCCTCCTCGGTTTCTTGAGTTACAGGGGGGGGCACATCAAAAAGGATAAAGAAATCCAGGATGAGCTTGGCCAGGCCCTGGAGTATGAGCAAAAGGGCGCCTAAGGGGATCATCAATTTGACGATATAAATCGGCGGGTTCCATGCGGATTCGGAGTGCTCGAATTGAGCCAGAGACTCCCACGCCAGGGAGCCCCCATAGATCAGCAGCATCCCGCAAAACAGAAAAAAGAGGAAAGAGGTGGCGATATCGAGTGCTGCCTTTGTTTTTGGAGAAAACCGAGAAAAGAGGATGTCCACGTTAACATGCCCTCCGCCAAGCAGGATGTATCCCCCTGAAAGGACCACATAGGACCCAAAAAGCATCTGGGTCAGTTCATTTGCCCATACGGTCGGGGCGTTAAAGAAATATCTTCGTATGACCTCCATCATAAGCAACACAAAGATAACAAACAAAAAATAGGACAAGATCTCGCCCAACCATCTATTGATCGCGTAAATGACCCCTATGATACCTTTGAAGATAGACATTTGTCCCTTTCCTTAGTGAATTGGGTCACGCCTCAATCGCAAAATCCTCGAAATAGTACTACTATTCCTATGGTTTTGCTCAATCGGCACAGCCAAATCTGGCCTAAATCCGGGCGCCAATTCTGCGAAGTTGTTTTTGCGCAGACCCTTAATGAATTGGGTCACGAGACCCGAGCGGTCACCCGCCTCCTTGGTTCGGGTCTCGTGTTCCCGGTTAATCCAGGGTGCCTGATTAAATGTAGCCCAATGTCTTCAAAAATTTCTTCAGGATCTCCAGGGCCTTCGCAGCCTCGGGACCTTTCTGTCCCTCTTTTTCCCACTGTTTCATGGCTGCCTGGGTCAATTTTTTCTGCTCCTCGGCCGGGAGCAAGATCACTTTCACATTTTTTTCCTTTATGGCCTTGGCCAGGGTGTTTGCTTCCTGGAATATGTATTGATTGCTGCGTTTCCAGACGTGCTCTTCGATGGTCAAGTAAAAGATCTTTCGGACATCTTCGGGCAGTTTGTCAATGGCCTTTTGATTCACCAGCCAGCAGTCGGTCCCCGCGATGTTGAGGGGCGGCTTCAGGCTATATTTAGCGACCTCATATAACCCCATCTTGTAAGCGCCCTGTACGGCACCCCAGTGGGCGCCGTCCACCACTCCTGATGCCAGGGCCGGATAGAGCTCGGGCCCGGGGATATAGGAGGCAGCCGCTCCTATATTGGTAAACATGAGTTGGAGAACGCCTGAAGAACGAAGCTTTAATCCCTTAAAATCCTCAAAGGTCTTAATCGGTTTTTTGAGAACGAGTTCGGTTGGATAGACCTTTTCAGTGGAGTAGAAGATTCCATGTTTCGCAGCTTCTTTTCTGATCATTTGTTCGAAGCCAAGAAAATAGTGGAAATAGAGTGCCTGCCAGGTTTCCCGGAATGAAAAGGGAAGACCGTAGGCGATACCTGCCAGGGTGAGCTGGGCTCGAAAATAGGCGGGTGAACTGGAGCCCATCTGGATCATCCCCCGCTTTACGGCATTGAAAATCTCCTTTGCGGGGACCAGGGAACCAGCCGGAAAAGGCTCAATGATCAGCCGTCCATCGGTCCGTTCCTTAATCTCTTTTACGATATCGAGCAGGCTGTCCTTGTATGAAGGACTCGCACTCGGCCAATGGGATTGACATTTCCATTTGATGACCTTTTCCGCTGCATAGGATGCATCATTGGTTAGAGGTAGAAGGATCATGCAGAGGGCCAATGAACACAATAAAACCGCGCTGAAAACACCTTTCATACTCATAACACGACCTCCTTAATTCTTAGGGTTAAACGATTTTTACGGCATGAATTGATTCCTTTAAACCTCCTTTCTCTTGGTGTTATAAGGGGCTTCCAACCCGATCGCCTGTCTTTGGAACATCCCTTCAAAGGCGCCCGATGCGGCCCCAAGTTTAAAACTGTCCCTGTGGCAAAAAACGCCCTATTTGAGACGATGTGTCACAAGAATCAATAGGGAAACATCATTATGGTGGAGACCTTAAGAAAAAACTTTGGAAGATGTCAAGAAAAAACAGACATGAATTGGGGGACCTCCGCGTTGCCGCCGGGCGGTTGGAGAACTGGGAATTGCATAGGAGAGATCCAAAATTCCGACCTCCAGTCAAATTGCTCATTGCACAGACTGCGTGAAGTGTTATAAGTACCGATCTCATACTAATTTCAAGAAAGGCCGGCGGGGTGCTGTTTCTGACCGCCGGGGACCTGGAGAGACAATGAATCAATATTTTTCAAGACTGACAAGAAAGAGCGCAGACATATATTGGGGGTGGTTTGTGGTTTTTGGTGCCTTTGGAATGCTCAGTCTCACATATGGCGCCCGCTATTGCTTTGGCGTATTTACAAGACCGATGTTCGTTGAATACAACTGGCCCATGTCTGTTATTTCCTTGGGGGCTTCCATCAATCTTTTCGTGTATGCGTTGATCGGGATTTTCACCGGCAGACTCCTTGATAAGGTTGCACCCCGATGGATTCTGACGGTTGGCGCTATCATTACCGCACTCGGTTTTGCCTCAATAAATTTCATCCGAACCCCGATGGGTCTATTTTTCTCCTATGGTCTCTTGTGTGGAATTGGCACAGCCTGCGCTGGCGTCGTGGTCAACAACGCCGCAGTGGGAAAGTGGTTTTTGAGGAAAAGAGGACTGGCCATGGGGATTTCCAGCATGGGGATCGGATTTGGAACGATGATTTTGACCCCCTTGGCGGGTTATATTGTGAAACATTATCCCTGGCGGATTGGCTTTATCTTTATAAGTGCGTTGATATTTGTTTTCGGAATTCTAATTTCTCAGGCCTTTATGGGCAAACCCAACCCGGAATCGCTCGGCCTGTTGCCCGATGGAAAAAGGGCCGATAAGAAGCTGATAAGGTCGGACACTTTGCCCAGTAAGGCCGAAAAGATATCCATCAAACCCCTCTTGAAAAACACACGCTTTTGGATCTTGGCCCTGTGCAACATTGTGGGTGCGATGACCTCGATGATGACCTTTGTCCATCAAGTCACCTATGCCATAAACCAGGATATCGGAAAGATTGCCGCAGCTTTTTCACTGGGTATCATCGGCATTAGTGGTGGTTTCGGGAAATTTTTCTTTGGATGGCTGAGCGATAGGATCAAAGATGCCAAGTATTCGGCCTCTCTGGGTTACTTACTTATGGCATTGGGCATGTTTGCCTTATTGAAGGTCAAGACGGTGATGGGACTAACTCTTTTTGCCCTTATCTTCGGATTTGGGTATGGCTCCATGGCACCCCTGATGCCGTATTTACTTTCAGACAGATTCGGGCGCCATATGCTGGGAACTGCCTTTGGACTGCTAATATTCTTTGTGGCCGGAATCGGCGGCGCCATGGGACCTCTTTTGGGGGGTATCATATTTGATGCTACGGGAACCTATGCATATGCCTGGCAACTAAACATGATCGCCCTGCTGGCGGTGTCGCTTGTCATATTGGTTTTAAAACCGAGAGAAAAGCCCCTTGCATAGAGTTTTTTTGGCGTTCACGGGGGCTTATATCAGGCGTGGTTCAACCCATGCAGCACGGCACAAAAAAAGAAATCGCTCAAATTTGGACTATCCACGGCCAGGGGGCGTGGCCTTTTGTCCGATTCATGGCCTTCGGCAACCGCGGTTTCAAAAACATTTTTCAGGCAGAGCCAAATGACTCTGGCTCCGCCCAAAGGGCGGGATTTCATTAAGGAGAGTACCGTTCATGAGATGGATAAACTCAGGAACCTGGCTGACGATTTCGGCCTTAATAGCTAATCTTCTTTTGGGCGCTGGCGTGTCCATTGGTTCGACCCAGCCCACCCCACCCCTTAGCGAGGGGCGAGGCGGATCAAAAGCTTCGGTCCAACTGCCTACTGTCGAGATGACAAACAGGTATCCGCTGGCGCGTCTCAATACCGGAAGTCCGAGGGCAACCATCAAAGACTTCATAGAAACGATGACCCGTTCATATCAGGTTCAGCTGCGAGAAGGCTATAGAAGCAGAAAAGCGATCGATCTCTTAAACCGGTCCGTACGCTGTCTCGATCTGAACAAGGTCCCACCCACCCTTGTAAATAGCGTGGGGCTTGAATCCGCGCTGCTCCTCAAAGAGGTCTTCGATCGGATTGAGATGCCCCCTTACGAGGAGATCCCTGATCAACACACCATGGAGGCCAAGAAATCGTCCAGCTGGACACTACCACACACTGAAATCACCATCGAACGGATCGTTGATGGCCCCCGTAAGGGTGAGTTTCTCTTCACTGCAGAGACGGTGGCCAGGCTACCGGCGTTTTACAAACGGGTACGGGATCTCCCTTACAGACCTGCCGCATCGCAGAAAGCCTATGAGTCGTATATTGTCGCTCCCGGATGGATGATTCCGCACCAGTGGATCCAGGGTTTGCCGAATTGGGCTGGTTTCCACTTCCTTGGACAGGCTGTATGGCAGTGGGTCGGTCTTGCGCTTTCCCTGTCAGTGGGTAGTTGGGTGATATGGGCGATTTACCGGCGGACAGGCCGACGGTTTTCAATGGGTGATGATCACGTTGCTTCGCGCTGGCAGTTTGGCAAATTGTTGTTTCCCTTGGGCGGCATGGTTGTCACACTGTTGGTTGATTATTTCGTTGATGAGCAGATCAACATAACAGGACCGGTTCTTAAGGTCATTTTACTGGGATCGAAGCTGATTTTATATGTTTTCGCTGTGCTGGCCATCGTCGCATTCGGTAATATCTTTGCACACGGTATCATGTCCTCGGAGCGCCTCAACCCCAAGAGCGTTGACGCCAACCTGATAGCGCTGAGCTTTCGCGTTCTCACCTTGATCCTGATATTCGCGCTTTTCTGGTATGCAGCCGCCCATTTCGGCCTCCCAGTAACCGCGGTCTTTGCATCGGCGGGAGTTGCAGGTGTGGCCATAGCCTTTGCAGCAAGGGAGACGGTTGCCAATTTCTTCGGCGGTATGAGTATCCTGTTCGACCGACCATTCAAGACTGGAGATTTTGTCGTTCTCGACTCAGGCGAACGTGGCGAGGTGATCCAAATAGGTCTGCGCAGCACCCGTATTTTGACGCGAGATGAAATTCTCATTTGTATACCCAACTCCGTTATTACCAATGCCAAGATCGTAAACGAAAGCGCCCCCAACCCCCGTTTCAGGATAAGAATCAAGGTGGGAGTGGCCTACGGTACCGACATAAACCAGGTAGAAGACATTCTTATTCGTCTGGCCAGAAACAATCCTCTGGTGGCGAATGAACCGGAGCCTCGGGTACGTTTTCGGAATTTTGGTGATTCGTCCCTTGATTTTGAACTTCTGTGCTGGGCTCAACGGCCCCATGACAAAGGCAGACTTACTCACCAGTTAAATAAAGACATCTACAAGACCTTCCATGCTGCTGGGATTCTCATTCCATTTCCCCAGCGTGACATCCACATGTACTCCTATCCGGAAAAACCACCGGAACCGTTTGAGAAAGGGGATAAAGAGAAAGAAGAGAGCGGTTCGATAGACCAAAAGCAATAATCCGAAATCAAATTCAGGACATCCATCCTTGACTCTCGTCCTTGACGCACTCACCCCATTTCTCTATACTCCTTTGGAGAAGAGCCGTTTGCAGGAAAATCTTCCTAGTGATTTCAAGAAAAGAGAGGAGATATGCCATGTCGCTTAGACTTATTGGAATTGGTGGAATGGGATTGATGCTGAGTCCTTCAGCAAGGCATTTAAGAACCGACGGTCCCACGCGTTTTATACGTATTCACGATCGGGGCACAAAAGATGAGAGGCGGGAAGCCTGCAGACAGGCCTGGAGAAAGCATGGCGCTGAGATCGTCTATGACTATGAGAGCCTTATTGGAGATGGGGATTTTGACGGTGTCGTCATATGTGCGGGAAAAAACGGGGATGACTGCGATATCTTCCGCGCTATTGTCAGCCTCATGAACAAGAACAAAAAGGGAAATCCGTTCATCCTTCAGCTATCAACCGTTAGCGCAGGGTTTGCCCGGGCCGCCAGTGAATACCTGAGCTCCATGGGCATCGAATATGCCAATTATCCATTAACCGGGGGCCCAGCCGGTGCTGATTCGGCATCCATGCTCATCCTTGCCAGCGGGAGCAAATCTCTTTATGAAAGGCTTGAGCCCACACTTGAGTTGATCGGCAAGCCCAAATTCTTCGGAACAAGTGTCACGGCCGGCGCAGAGGTGAAGCTGATCGGTCAGCTCATGGTTTTCAACGGATTGGTTGGAATCTGTTCGGCAGCCGCATTAAAGGCCGCGTGCTTTGGAGAAAATCTGGTGGGCCCTGAACAATCCGCTTTTTTCGACTTCCTGAACGGAGGTGCCGGGGGAACACGCCAGTGGGACGTTGCCCTCAGCAAAGGGATCCGTGATGATGTATGGGACCAGGGCTTCATGCTTCACCACGCGGTTGTGGATGCCATATACGCTGCAGAGCTTTGTCGTGTGGAAGGACTGCCTTCGGTGGCCATCATCCCTATGGTGGCAACAGCCCTTTCCTTTGCCTACCTGCTTATTAACTATGAAGGAACCCCTCTTGCCACACACGCCATCGTAAGAGAAATGATTCGGGAAAACGCAGAAGGAATCGACGCATTTTTGAACAAACAGATCCGCTACCCAGACGTTGATTCGAGCATCAAAAACAGCATCGCGGTTCTACCCGACCGCGTCAAGGATACTGTGATGCTGGATATCAAGAAAGAAAGCTTCATCGTAGATGCCTGATGTCCATAGGCCGCCTCTTCCCGCAGAGCGGCTCATACCTGCCAGGTAAACCGCTCCTCAATCAGCGGCTGAGATGAGTTCCGCCACAGGCTCCTTATGGAAGACCTGATAGATAGCAACAGGCCTTTCTCTGCCTTTAACTGCAACCACATCCAGCACCCTCATTGGGTAGGCTTCCCGTAGCATATCCTTCGTCTGCTTGCTTATGAGTATGTATGAATTGAACTCCTTGGTGAGTCCCTGGATTCGGCTTGCAAGGTTTACGGTATCGCCCAGGGCAGTGTAATTCATCCTGCTGGCTGTACCCATGGTTCCAACCACTGCAACCCCGCTGTGTATCCCCACACCTATCTTAATCCCTTCCATATTTTCCATAAGATTTATCATCTCAATGGCACTCTTCACGGCCCTATCCGCATGGTCCTCAACCTCCAAAGGAGCATTAAAAATGGCCATGATGGCGTCTCCGATGAATTTGTCCACCAGACCGCGTTGGTTCATAATTGTCTCGGTCAAGGGCCCCAGTGTATCATTTAATATGGTGATCACCTGTGCCGGGGGCAGACGTTCGGACAGCTTGGTGAAATCCCAAATATCGCTGAAGAGACACGTCACAATCCTCTCCTCGCCACCAAGATTCAGGCCATGAGATCTGCTGACAATCGTATCCAGAACTTCCTTCGAAACATAGGTTTGAAAACATCTCCTGATAAATTTGGCATCTTTGTCCACTACAAAGAGTCGATATCCTCTTGTTCCCAAAACGGCCAAAAGCAACGCCAAGGTTGGCGTGGACATATTGACGAGTATGGACCATCTGGAAAATAGATATAGATTCACCCCCAGAAAGGTAGCCAGCAATGCAACCCAGAAAATTGTTGACCATAGGGGGGACAGTCGGCTTTCAGCAACTCCCACCAGAAGGGGGAAAATGATCACGAGAAACAGCGCGAGCAATTTGGTGCTTACACCTTCAACGATAAAATCTTTTGCAACAATATTGGCCGTAATGGTGGCGAGGACTTCGTTCCCCGGTATTAACGGCGAGGTGGGGGTGGGTTTGAAATCTCCGATGACCCTGTCCGTCAACCCAAGGAAGACAATCTTGCCGTGCATATCCCATTTTCCGGTCATGAGATCCGTGACCCCGATGTGAGGGACAGTGAATTCCGGCCCATAGAAATTGATCCTCAGGCTCCCATCCGGACCAACGGGAATCTCAATTTCTCCTACCTTCAAGGATAGAACTCCGATACCGTCAACTACACATGAACCCCTCTCTCCTTCGAATTTCTCGACCGCGGCAAGGCTTATAAAGGGGACTGCGTACCCATTCAAAATGCCTACCAGGTGGCTCCTCCTTATGATACCGTCCCGGTCCGGAAACACGGTGAAAAAACCCTGGTGAGCTTTTGAGCGGGAAATCTCCTGGCTGGACGCTTCCACTCGGTTAAATTCGGATAATAATTGAATGTGCTCTACCCCCTGGAGTGGGGTTTTTAGGTCCAAAGCTACCTGACGCAGTTCAAAGGGAGGCATTGTTCCACCGGGGGAAGATTCCTTCAGAAACCGATAACCCAGGACAATCTTCTTCCCTTTCAATACGTAAGATAAATCTTTGTCATGGGCTGTGGGGTTTGACATGACCATGTCGAGAACGATGACCTCTGCCCCGGCCTCATGGATTTTTCGTATAACGGACGCGACAAAGTCCCTACGCCAGGGCCATTGCCCATAGGCTTCAATGTCCTTGGGGCCAACCGTGACCATCATCACCTCATCAGGACACAAACGGTTGCCCCTTAAGCGAAATTTCAGGTCTGTGATGTCTTCTTCAAGGTACGTGAGAAAGGATAAACCGCTGAAATGAATTGCCAGAGAAACAAGAGAGGCAAGAAAGGAGATAATAATCAGCCTTTTCATTGGCCGGGCAATTTTTTGAGGATAGACAGGACATTTTCCCTGAACTTGCCGTGGGGGTAAAGCTGCAGGTATTGTTCCAAGGTCCTCTTTGCGTTATCAGAGGCATTCAAATGGTAATATATGAGCCCCATATAGTACAGGGCCGGTTCTGCAAACTTCGTCTCACCGTATTTGCTGACGATGGCTTCAAAATCTTTTAGGGCAACCCTTTGTTCTCCCATGAACGTAAAAGAGATCATGCCTCTATTGAGCAGACATTCCCCTTTGATGCGTTTCAGGCTTGCGACGAAGTATCCCAAAGAGCATAATTTCCGTGCTTCTTGAAACTCTCCCCTATCAACCATATAGCTGGCGTAGTTTAGGTTCCAACGAGCGACGATGTTGTTGAGATCTTTCTTTTTTGAAAAGCCAGGCGGAATTGTAAGATCGCAAAATTGCTCAACGTCTTTTACCAGGCGTGTTAGTTCCTCATTTGATTCTATGGCCTCGGGCGCCAATGGGGCAATCCCTTCACCACCCTGGCTCATCATCACTTGGTCCAGTCGGATTGTATCTCCACCAGCGGTGAAGGAAATAGTGCCTTCCTTGACAAAGACCGCGCTTGCCTTTGGCGTGGCAAGGAGCAGGAGATCAGTGCCTCTCACCCCTAAAACGGCATTTTGTGTCATCACTGAAAAACCGCCGTGAAGAAGCCTTCGTATGATGCTTCTGAGGGTTCCCTTTTGCACATGGATGTTTGAACGTTTTTTGCCCGGAGGAGGCCCAAGCTTGATTTCGCTGGAAGGACCTATCAAAATGCTGGCTTCTTCTGCCGTGATCTCAATTTTCCCCTCTCTCGTTACAACGTAGTCTCCCTGAAACACCCTCATCCCGGGGCGGGCCGGCTGGCCGTTTACGCTAACCTCTCCATTGATTTGGGTTATGGTTCCAAAGGGAATCTGAATTGGAGGACCTTTATCGGACGTGCCCTGAGATTCGCTTGCATGAAACAGAATCACAATAAGAAGGGTTACGAGAAAGGGCTTAAGCTTCCAGAATAACGGCCGAAAAAAAGACATCTCCCCTCCGACAGAATGGAAAAAATTCTCTTTTTGTGGAAAAAAAGCATAGAGAATTTTGTTTTAGGTGTCAATGATTGATTTTCTCCGTGACATTCAATAGCTACCCCTCCTTTCACGTGATTTATTTTCAAGGGTTTACACCTCATACCTTTTTGGGATCTCAATTCTTTGACCCGTCTCTGCCGATAAATAGGCGGCATACATTGTCTTGGCACACCAAATCGCAAGCTCAAGGTTGGATTCCGGCTGTCTGTTTTCAGATGCAGATTCGATAAAATCCTGCATTTCAAAAGGAAATCCGGTCATCCAATCCTCATCAGGTTGCGCAGTTGACCAACCCGCCTTTGTTTCCGTTTTTTCAATTGTGTATGCATTTTTAAATTCATGCTCGGTGGGAGCGTAGGCCATTACTGAATCATTATTGGAGATTTTTCCTTCAATACGGCAGTTACTTGCGTATATATTGATCCAATTTTCAATACCACCCAAAGTGACATCGGAGGCAATGACGGTTGCATTTGACCCATCTTCGAATGTGATAATCCCGGTTGACCAATCCTCAACATCAAGAGGCCGGCTCACAATCCTATCCTGTTCAGGTGGGAGATCCTTCAAAAAGTCACGGCATTTGGCGGTAGTTGCAATGACAGATTCTGGAACTATAGGTTTTCCACCCCGCATCATACCTTCCCATAATTTGAGATGAATTGCTGCGCCGTAAGGATGCGCACCCATGCGGATGAGGGCCCCGCCACCGGTATATTTCCATTCCGCAGCAAATTTTGAATGAGAACCGCTATGGGACTCTCCACATCTTATTTCAAGGATCTTACCTTTAGCAGACGCTATGAGACGTTTTGCCTTCCAGACTGGCCTTGCGTAGCACCAGTTCTCCGCATAACAGAAAGTTGTTCCTGACTTCTTGAAAGCATCCTCAATTCGGTTGCAGTCTTTTAGGCACTCCCGAAGCATTAATTTCTTATCAGTTGACCCAACATCCTTTCTCTCACCTATGGGCACTGAAGGATCTCCAAAATATCCAGTAAGGGGTTTTTCACAAATAACATGTTTACCTGCTTTTGCGGCCTCAATGGCAAAGGGAACGTGGAGAAATGTGGGTACAACCAAATCGATGATTTGCGCGTCAGTTTCTTGAATCATTTTCTCTGCATCTGTATAGATTGATGCCTTGAACCCATTGCGGGCACAGAATTCTTCAGCCATCCCTTTATCTTGCGGCGCAACCGCTACTGCAACAACTTCCACACCAATACCCACAACTTTTTTGTATGCCTCTGCATGCAGGTTTGCGGCAAATCCCGATCCAATCATTGCAATCTTAACCGATTTGTTGTCTTTCATATTTGCTCCATCAGCCCCACTATCTTTCCTTCAACTGCTTTATTTTACTCACTATATCGGGAAGCACTTCACCCGCTTTTCCCTGAATCAGCACGTCGCTCTCTTCATCATAGGGGGTCTCTGACAGATTGACGATGGCCAGAAATGAACCATTTTTTCTGGCATAGCCGGGCATGGCTGCAGCAGGGTGAACAAGCAGGGTAGACCCCACAACCATGAAGAATTCCGAATTCCGGGATAAGGCCGTTGCTCTTTCCACCTCATCCACGGGCATGGCCTGCCCGAATGAAATGGTATCCGATTTGAGATAGCCGCCGCAGTCACATTCCGGGGCCGAATCTCCTTCCCCTATGCGTTTCTGCACATCATGTATGGATATGATTCTTCCACAACTCATACAGCGTGTCCTTCGGGTATTGCCATGGAGTTCAATGACCTTCTCGCTCGGAACTCCGGACTCCTGATGCAGGCCATCAACGTTCTGGGTGATTACTGCCTCCAGCAAGCCCATTTCATGGAGTTCAGCAACCGACAGATGAGCGGGGTTTGGTTTGGCCTTCATAAGATCGGGATAAAACGCCGCTTTCCGACGCCAATATTCTATCCGAGCCTCCCGTGAGGACATGAATTCGTCAAAATACACGGGCCGGTATCTATCCCATATACCGCCCTTGCTCCGGAAGTCCGGAATCCCGCTTTCCGTTGATATACCGGCACCGGTAAATACAACGTTTTTTCCACCTTTTACAATTTCCCGGGCAAGGACGGAAATCTTCTCTTCCATGATGTTTACCACCTTTCCTAAGCCGTTCGAGTCAACCACTACCCCCAAAAGGATCTCTTGAACAGATTACTTCACCCCGATGTTGCATTAGAATTTACCTGGATTCACGAAATATGCTATTATACAAGCCTGAAGTCTGGCAATTGATGCCAACAGAGGACTTCGCTGAATGTGAATTCGTCTAACGTGATCAATCGACGCATTTCATGCTGTAATATCAGGTTGTTCTCCAGGAAGCGCCAGTATTTTCTGCAACATCGGGGTTCACTTTGCAGTGTCCAACTTGGCGGCAGCGTGGGTCTCACGATATATCAAATTTTCTTTGAATACCTTGTCAAAATCGGGCGGCAGCGAATTCTTGACAAATTCATTTTCCATCAATGCGTCGGACCAGGTCTTGACCAGCGGAAACTCCCTGAGGAGACCCGAATTGACTAATTTCTCAACCATACCAAATCGTTGCAGAAAGGGTGCATAGGCTGCATCAACAAGGCACAACGTATCTCCGTTGAAATAAGGGCCATCATTACCGCGCTCCCTGTCGATCGCCCCTTCCAGTTTCGCTACCATCTCGGATAGCTTCTTCAGGGCGACAGTTTGTGATTCTTTGCTCTTGGCGTAATTGAACTGGCCAAAGACCCGTGAGCACTCAGGCACGAAGTCGGTCCACGCCCGGTTGTGGGCCCGTTTGATGGGGTCTTTGGGGTGCAGTTGGGGCTCGATAGTTTCGTCAAGATACTCAACGATGGCGTTAGATTCAAACAACGCGTCATCGTCCACCTTCAGCACCGGCACCAATCCATGGGGGGAAATTGCCAGCAACCAATCCGGCGTTTCACCACGTTCCAAATAGGTTACCTCGAATTCCATCTCCTTTGCACGCATAACGATCACGGCGCGCTGAACCCAAGGTCAAACCTTGAGGCTGATCAAATGAAATTTTTTGGCCATTATTCGATTCTCCTTTCGTAACTTCTCCATAAATTCGAGAGAAATAACGGGATTTCTGGAGTGGGGTTCGGGTGTTTCTTCAAGGCGCTCTCTCAAGTGGATTTACTTCTCAATTTCGCACTGGTTTAGAGAGCGCCGGAAAGAAACGGCTGAAC
>JABMQV010000029.1 GCA_013203065.1 Desulfobacteraceae bacterium
AAACTTGTAAGAGCCGATTATAGCGACCCGCCTATCCATTAAGGAATTGGACTGCCTCCCGGATGTTTCCGGTAAAGACCCGATTCAAACGGTTCCAGCCCCGTGACGTCCCCAAAGCAGAAACGCTGCCTTACTATATTGCGTTAGGGTATCTGGTGTCAAATCCGAGATCTCGTTTCCTTACGAGACCTCGTCCAAATTGGCCAACACGCTCAGTGGAACCAAGCCATTGGAAGCGGATGGATCGCTCAAAAAAGGGGTTTCCGCCCAGTTTTCAGGCAGAAACCCCTTTGTTGCGAAGGCCTCCGTTGCAGGGGCCTCAAGTTCCCCTGTATCGAAAGAACACGCCGGTTATAACGGTTTCTTGTAATACAGATTTGGTTCAATCACCACGTATCTCCCGTCCTTTACGATGCTCATGTTTCCATAGAAGGCGCCCTGATGGTTTGTGGGTGTAAAGGTATAGGAAGGCCCGCCAAAGGTCTCGTCCGGCACATCTCTAAATGTCTCCAGGGCATCCACCAGTTTCTCCCTTGTCAGATCAGGGCCTGCCTTTTCCGCAGCGATGGCGAAGTAGTGCACCCCTGCCCATCCGGCCGTTGTCGGAAGGTCGGGGTCCTTTCCAAACCATTTGACATGCCGCTTCCACCATTCCTGGACCTCGGGGCGGGGGCTATCTTTGTAGACCATTGGGGTCTGACCCATGCAATAAAACCCATCTGCCGAGAACCCCGCTTTCTTGCTCAACAGGGGTACATACTTGGTATAGGCAGGGGTCATTCCGCACATATCCACCTTCCAGCCGATCTTTTTTGCCTCCTTAAGTGCCCCCACCGTCTCACGGATGACCGTAGCCAGAATCACAAGCTGGACATCGGCCTTTCTCAATTTGGCGATCTGAGAACTGAACTCCGTGGCCCCCCGCTTGTAGGACTCGGCCGCGGTGAGTTTGAGGCCCTCCGCCTTCAGCTGATCCTCGACCCCTTTTTTCATGATGGCCCCCATTTCGTCGTCCTGATAAAGGAGCCCGATCCGCTTATACCCCTTTTTCTTGGTAAAATACTTCACTATCATCCGTGCCTGATCATAATATGGCACAAACCCGGCAAAACTGTAACGATCATAAGGGTCGTAGAAGAGCGAAGCAGCCGTCAGGGGGAACATCTGCGGGATCTTCTTCCTCGAAATAATTGGTTTGGTGGCACCGGCTGTCGGAGAGCCCATGTTGCCGATAAAACAAAAGACCTTGTCCCTGTTGATCATCTTGTTGGTCACCATGATGGCCTTCTTGGGATCATAGGCATTGTCTTCAATCACAAGCCTGATCTTTCTCCCGTGGATGCCCCCGGCCTCGTTGATCTCACGTGCCCGCATCTCCAGCCCGTTTTTCACCTGTGTCCCCCAGCCGGCAATGGGTCCGCTCAGGTCCTGATGGGAACCAATGACGATCTCCTCATCGGTCACCCCCACTTCGGCCATGGAGTTCCCGAAAAGCCCTAGGGTCATTGCCAGGGTCACCATACCTACCATTATCGCCTTTTTCATGCCTGACCTCCTTTCATAAGCCGTAAGTTAAAAGTTTATGATTTATAAATTCCACCGCCAAATTTTTAGCCTTGAAGTTTGATTGTTAGACGCAAATTAATCCACTTCTCACAATTTTCTTCAATACATAGACTCAATGGCATCCTTGAATTTTTCATTCACAAATTTCCTCTTCAGCTTCATGGTGGGGGTAATCTCATCATCATCCTCGGTAAGCTTGATGTCAATCAAACGGAATTTTTTTATGGTCTCCACCCGGGCAAATTTTTTGTTTACGGTATCCACCTCTCTTTGAACCAGCTTGATGACCTCGGGGGCCCGGGTCAGACTGGCATAGGTGGTAAAGGGGACACGGTTTTCCTGAGCATATTCCATGACATTTTCATCATCGATCATAATGAGGGCCGTGAGGTATTTCCTGCCGTCTCCAATCACAACGGCATCGTTGATATAAGGATTAAACTTGAGCTGGTTTTCAATTTCAGAAGGCGTGATGTTCTTTCCCCCCGAGGTGATAATGATGTCCTTTTTCCGGTCCAAGATGATCAGATGGCCGTCCTCATCCAACTCTCCTACATCGCCGGTATGCAGCCAACCATCCACAATGGTCTCCTCGGTTTTTTCAGGATCATTAAAATAGCCCATAAATATATGGGGCCCTTTAAGGAGGATTTCCCCGTCCTCAGCTATCTTTATCTGCGCCCTGGGGAGAGCCCTCCCGACGGTACCGAATTTCACATCGTTTTCGTAATGAATGGAAGTGGGTCCACAGTTTTCCGTCTGCCCATACACCTCCCTCATGTCGAGTCCGAGCGAATGATAGAACTTCAGGAGATCAGGGGAAATCGGGGCGGCCCCCGAGAGAAGGTACCGGGCCCTGTCCAACCCCACTGACTTTTTGAGGTTTTTCAAGACCGTCCAATCGGCCAGTTTAAAAAGGAGACTCAGGTAAAGGGGAGGTTCCGATTGGCTTAATCGATGATCCGACACCCTTTTTCCAATATTCAGAGCCCATTTGAAGGCCAGTTTCTCCACGCGGCTGGAATCCCTCATCCGGAGCACCAGGCCGGAATAAAATTTCTCCCAGATACGGGGAACCGCGAAAAACACGGTGGGTGAGACCTCCCGGATATTTTCCGGAACGGTATCCAGTTCCTCGACAAAATTCACGATAAATGGCACTTGGAGAGGGTTAAACACAGAGACCGTTCGCTGGGCAATATGGCAAAGCGGCAAGAAAGAGAGAATCTCGTCGTCTTCGAATCCCGGGTTGACCTCATTTGCCATTTCCATAACGCTGAGGATGTTTTGGTGAGAGATCATGGCCCCTTTTGGCGGGCCGGTGGTCCCCGAGGTGTAAATCAGAATGGCCAGGTCCCCGGGCCTGGGTCCTCTAATGAGTCTTTCAAAAAGCTCGGGCTCGTGCTGATCCTCCTCCTTTCCCAATGCCAGCAACTCGTCAAAGCTCATGACCATGGGGTCCTTGAAATGCCGCAGCCCCTCCATGTCCATGACGATAATTTTTCCCAGATGAGAAATGTTTTCCCGAACCTGCAAAATCTTGTCCAGCTGTTCCTCGTCCTCGGCAATATAGAATCTGGACCCGCTGTGCCCCACCACATACTCCACCTGCTCCGGAGAGTCTGTGGGATAGATGCCTACGGTCACGCCCCCGGCGGCCAGAATGCCCATATCGCTGAAGAGCCACTCGGGGTTATTTTCGCTGATGATGGCCACGCGATCGCCCTTTTCGAGCCCCAAACGGAGCAATCCCAGCCCCACATATTTTGCCTTTTCTCCATAGGTCCCCCAGGAGATATCCTTCCAGATGCCGAATTCTTTTTCCCGCATGGCGGTGCGATCGGCCCACTCGTGGACCCGGCGCCAAAACAAGAGAGGAACCGTGTTCTCGTTTGCACCAAAGGAGTTCGCCAGCGTCTCCCGACTACTTAGCGCCATTTCTTTTTCCTCTTCCACCGCTTGGTACCCCGGATACTCTCTTCCTTGATACCCAGATAGAACTCCTTTACATCTTCGTTCTCCATCAGCTCCTGGCAGGTGTCCTCCATGACGATCCGTCCCAGTTCCAGAACATACCCCACACGAGCCAGTGAAAGGGCCATCAAGGCATTCTGTTCCACCAGGAGGATGGCGGTCTTCTGTTCCTGGTTGATGCGTCTTATAATCTCAAAGATTTCTTTCACCAGAAATGGAGCCAATCCCAGCGAGGGTTCGTCCAGGAGCTGGAGCTTTGGACGCGCCATCAGGGCCCGGGCAATGGCGAGCATCTGTTGTTCTCCTCCGCTCAGATTCCCTCCCATCTGGGAAGTCCGGGTCTTGAGGACCGGGAAATAACCATACACGGCCTGAAGGTCTTTTTGGATTCCTTCCCGATCTTTTCTCAAGTAAGAACCCATCATAAGATTTTCTTTGACCGTCAGATCGTGGAACACTTCCCGTCCCTCCGGAACCTGGGTAATTCCCAGACGCACAATCTTGTCAGGCTCCTTCCGGTCTATTCTCTGTCCCATGAACTCGATGGTGCCTTTCTCTGGATCCATCACACCCGATATGGTCTTAAGGATGGTGGTCTTTCCAGAACCATTGGCCCCTAGAATGGTGACGATGTCTCCCTCCTCAACATCCAGGGAAACCCCCTTTATGGCCATAATAGGGCCATAATAGGTTTCTATATTTCTAACCTGTAATAGAGACACCTTCATCTCCCAAATAGGCCTGCATCACTTCAGGGTGCCTCAAAACCTCTTTGGGGTCCCCCTGGGTCAGGACCACGCCAAAATTCAAGGCCAACACCCTATCCGATATCTCCTTCACAAGCCGCATATTATGTTCCACCATGAGGATGGTGATACCCAACTCCTCCTTGATATCGGTAATCCAGAATGCGAGATCCTCGATCTCTTCCATGTTCATGCCGGAGGATGGCTCGTCCAAAAGCAGAAGTTCCGGTTCCATGGCCAGGGCCCTCCCCAATTCAACGGTCTTCTGAACACCATAGGGAAGACCGGCTACCATCTGGTCACGGTATGCCTGCAGGTCCAGAAAATCAATGACCTCCTCAGCCTTTTCCCGGCTGTCAATCTCCTGCCTTTGTACAAATGGAGAAAACAGGGCTTCGGTGAGTAGATTAGACCGGCGATGGCGATGTCTGCCGAGAAGGAGATTATCAATGGCCGTAGTGTTCTTGAAAAGCTCGATGTTCTGAAAGGTCCTGGATATGCCTAGATCCGCCACCACGTGCGGTCTGACCTTCGATATATCCTTATCTTTGAAGATGAATGATCCTTCATCCAGATCATAATAGCGGTTAATACAATTGAATATGGTCGTCTTACCGGCGCCATTGGGCCCGATGATTGAAAATACCTCCCCCTTGTTTACTTCGAAGCTCACACCATTAAGCGCCATGAGTCCGCCAAAACTGATGGAGATTTGTTGCGCCTCAAAAAATGACATTTAGTGCCTCTCTGCCTTAAAGTACTTTTTCTCCCGTCGAAACGTGTCTTTCTTGTAAAGGGGAAACATCTCAAAGTAGAATCTTGTTTTCCGCCACCTCCCATAAATACCCAAGGGTTCAAAGAGGATAAACAGGATGATCATTAAACCATACAGTACCGGGTCAAGGCCTGTTTGATCGGCCAGATACTTGGGCATGTAGTCCTTTGTCATGATAATCAGCTGGGGAAGAAAGATAATAAAGGCGGCGCCAAAAACCGCGCCATGAATGCTCCCCAGGCCTCCCACAATGATCATGGCAAGGAACTCTATGGAGACAAATATGGTAAAACTTTCGGGATTGATAAAGGTGAGTTTGTGAGCATACAGACTGCCTGCGACCCCCGTAAAAAACGCGCTGATGGCAAAGGCAGTGGTCTTGTATTTTGCCATGCTGATCCCCATGGCCTGGGCCGCAACCTCACTGTCCCGTATGGCGATCATGGCCCTGCCGGTGGGTGAACGGAGGATGTTTCTTGCGGCAAGAATTGTGAGGATCAAGACAATAATCGTCAGATAGAAATAACTCGTCTCCGATTCAAATAGCAAGGGGCCGATGGATGGGGGATCAACCATCATCCCCATGTTCCCATGGGTGACGGACTCCCACCGTACCAGGATCTCTTCCACGATAAAGCCGAACCCCATGGTAGCAATGGCAAGGTAGAGCCCGGAAAGCCTCAGTGCGGGCAGCCCGATAAATATTCCCACAAAACCGGCCAACAGGCCGGCCGCTGGAAGGGCCAAGACAAAAGGGACACCCTTGGAAGATAGGATGGCTGAGGTGAATGCCCCTATGCCAAAAAATGCAGCATGACCCATTGAGACCTGTCCCGTGTACCCGGTGAGGAGCATCAGCCCCACTGTGGCAACCGAGTACATGCAGATAAAGGTGAGTTGGGAGATAAAATAATCGTCCAGCACCGTTGGGGCCAAAAAGCACCCGATGACCAAGGCCAGATACCAGAAAAAGGTGCTCCGGTATTTGAAAAGTCGGATGTCCTGATAATAGTCCCTTTTCATTATAAAGCGCATGGACTCACACCTTCTTCTTCTCTTGAATACCAAACAATCCTTGCGGTCGGATGATCAATACCAGGATCAGAATAATATACGCGGCGATGTCTTTCCACCCTACGGGCAGATACACACCCGCAAGGCTCTCGGTAATGCCGATGATAAGACCTCCCACAATAGCCCCGGGGATACTCCCGAACCCTCCCAGGACGGCCGCAGGGAAGGCCTTGAGACCGATAAATCCCATGTTCATGTGAACAAAGGTGATGGGGGAGAGGAGTACCCCGGCAAAGCCTCCCAGTGCAGCACTGATGGTCCAGGTGAGGGAAAAGACCCTGTTGACGCTTATGCCCATATAGGCGGCGGCCAGTTGATTTTGGGATGCCGCCCGCATGGCAACGCCGATACGGGTGAACCGGAAAAAGGCAAACAGGATCAGAATCAAGGCCCCTGTCATAAGGATAATCGCCAGTTGCTCCCAGGAAAGCACCAACTCACCATATCTAACCACCCTATCTGTAAATGGAGTTCTGAATCCGTGGGTATCGGTGCCCCAACCCGGAACCATGCTCACACTGCTTCTGACAAAGTAGCCCAGGCCTATGGTGAGCATGACAATGGCAAAGACCGGTTCGCCGATCAGGGAACGCAGCACGGTCCGTTCCAATAACATCCCGAAGAGGCCCAGCAGAACAGTGGTCAACAACAGGGCAACCCAATAAGGAAACCCCAGAACATTGATGAGTGTGAGAGCAATAAACGCCCCCAGCACCATCATCTCGCCCTGGGCAAAGTTGATTATCTCTGTAGCCTTAAAGATCAGGACAAACCCCAGGGCCACCAACCCGTAGATACAGCCAATGGATACACCGCTCAGAATAGTCTGTAAGATCTCGTTAAGAAGTTCCATTGTTGGCCAAAAGCTAGGCGTTAAATGCAGAAATGAAATTCGACGGCTCCCAAAAAAACACGTCTATCCTGCCCGGGGCGGGCTCACAGCGCCGTCATGGATGATGAATGTGGTACCGTTAAGTTTGGGCTGTTTACTGTGAGTGCCATTCATAATGGATTATTTCTGAAGCATCAAGCAAAAAATCTTTGTCTAAAGCCCTATCATCTTACCAACGACCTCCTTCATGACCTCGGTCGTTCCCCCGCCGATGGTGGCCAGTCTGGCATCCCGAAAGGCCCTCTCGATGCCATATTCCCTCATATACCCATACCCCCCGTGGAGCTGGATGCACTGGTTGATGACCCTCACGGCCATCTCTGTGGATAGGATCTTGGCAATGGAGACCTCCTTGACGGGGTTTCTGTCCTGATCGAATAGCCAGCAGCAATGGTAGACATAGTGCCGTGCGGCCTCGATATCACAAAGCATGTCCACGATCTTGTGCCGGGTGACCTGAAACTTGCTAAGAGGTTTTCCAAAGACCTCCCGCTGTTTGACGTAGGCCATTGTCTTTTCAAGAACCAGGGCCGCGCCTGCCATTGCACTGATCGCCGCAACAAGCCGCTCTCCCTGAAAATTGATCATCACCTCAAAAAATCCGGTATTTTCCTCGCCAAGCAGCTTGTCCTTATGAACACGAACATCCTCAAATACCAGTTCGGTGGTGTCCGAGGGATGCATCCCCATCTTTTCAAGCTTACGGCTGACGGAAAAGCCCGGCAAATCGGTGTCCAAAAGAAAGAGACTTATTCCGTCATACCCCTTACTCGGGTCGGTCTTGACAGCAAGGGTGATGACATCGGCCCTTGCACCATTGGTGATAAAGGTCTTGGTCCCGTTGATGACATAATAGTCCCCATCCCTCCGCGCCGAAGTCCTGATGGCTGCAACATCAGAGCCGGCATTGGGTTCAGTGACACCGATGGCGCAGATCTTTTCTCCTTTGATAATGGGGACAAGATATTCTTCCTTTTGCTCTTTCGTACCAAGGATGTTGATGGGAGGGGACCCCATATCGCTCTGGACCAGGAGGGCCATATTGACACCCCCGCAGCCGGACCGGGGGAGTTCCTCACAAAAGGCCACCTTATAGAAATAGTCGCATCCGGAGCCGCCCACCTCCTCCGGATAGGTGATGCCGATAAAACCCATCTCGCCGGCCCGTTTGAACACCCAGTTTGGGAAGTCTTTTTGCTCCTCCCATTCCTCGGCATGTGGGGCAAGTTCGGTCTCCATAAACTTCCTTACCGTCCTTCGAAAGATCTCGTGATCCTCATTAAACCAGGGGGTCTTCATCTTCTCGTTACCTCCAGTTTCTTGAAAATATAACTCCAAATATAATTTGTTGCGCCTGAACCTTTATGTTCCTGCCTTTCTCCTGTTTTTCAATCTGCAATCTGCAATCTTCAATTTTCAATCCCATCACACCATTTTCCTGAGTTCCTTTTTCTCCACTTTTCCCACGAGGGTCCTGGGAAGGGCTTCCACAAACCTTACCCGAGAAGGGGCCTTGTATTTCGTGATCCTGGATTGTGCATAGTCGATGACTTCTACCTCTGAGAGTCCCTTTTCAGGGTCTGGTACCACAAAGGCCATAATCTCTTCTCCGTATTTTTCATCGGGGATTCCTATGACCGCCACTTCTCTGACGGCGGGGTGCCCCTCGAGATAGCCCTCGATCTCGCTTGGGTAGATGTTATAACCGCCCTTTATAATCATATCCTTTATCCTGTCGGTGATAAAAAGATAGCCCTCCTCATCCACATATCCCACGTCGCCCGTATGGAGCCACCCGCCTCTCAAGGCCTCCTGGGTGGCCTCGGGGTTTTTAT
This sequence comes from Desulfobacteraceae bacterium, assembly GCA_013203065.1. The sequence continues at coordinate 8,863 of JABMQV010000029.1, forward strand.
AATATCCTTTCATCACATTGGGTCCCCTTACCACAATCTCTCCCTGTTGGTGGGGGCTAAGTTCCCTGTCTTCCTCATCAAAAATCTTCACCTCCACGCATGGCAAGGGAACCCCGCATGACCCCTTCTTAAAGGGCATGCTCGGACGACACAGGGCAACCGCGGGCGAGGCCTCAGTAAGGCCATACCCTTCATACATTCTGCAGTTGAATTTCTTGGTAAAGGCCTTGAAGAGTTCCTCGGTGACCGGTGCCGCACTGATGGTACAGCGCTCCAGGGAACTGGTGTCGTATTTGTTCGCCGCAGGGTGGTTCACCAGAATCTGGTACATGGTGGGCACGCCAATGAAGTAATTCAGACGATATTTCTCGATGCGTTGAAACACCCCCTCGGGGTCAAACCAGGTCATGAGAACACCAAAGGAGTCTTTGAAAGGCAGGAGATTACCGGCGTTCATGGCCACCACCCCAAAAGAGTGTGCCATGGGAAGACAGAGCAACGATCGGGGGGGGCTGTCCCAGGCGTTGCCTTCCGAGGCCGAAACCGCATTGCTGTAAAGGTTATTGTGGGTGAGCATGACGCCCTTTGGTCTTCCGGTTGTCCCTGACGTATAGATCATCAGGGCAAGATCATCTTCCGCCATCTCTTCGGTGTCCTGTTGCGGCTTGTTCCTGGCAAGGAGACCGTGAAATTCCACCCGGTTGCCCTCATCTTTTCCGCCCAGAACAATAAGGTTCTTGACGCTGCTGATTCCTTCCATGGCCTTTTCAATGGTAGGGAGGAGATCCTGACTTGTTATGATGGCCGCGGCATCGGAGTGATCCAGGATGTAACGGACCTCTTCCACCCCCAGAAGAAACATGATCGGAATGATTACGGCACCGATGCGCCATATCCCTTGAAATGAGGCCCATACCTCCGGAGAGTTTGGAAGGCAGACCACCACATGATCCCCCCTGTCAATACCAAGGGACTTGAGCCCAGCGGCCAATTTGTGCCCCATCTCATTGAGCCGGGTGTTGGTAAATTCTTCCCCTTCAAATATGAGAGACAGCTTCTCACCCAGATCCTCGATATTCCTGTCTCCAAGACTTACAATGTTCATCATGCGCCCCCTTTCATTCACTCCGTCACTCCAACTCAATCCTTTCAGGTAGAGCCGGTTGTCTCTGACCTTGCCCTGAGGCAAGGGTTTCTATGATGAGCTAGATAATGCGTGCCCCTGCATAACGGTCTCGCAGGGTTTCGTCAAGACCTCTCCTGTCCATCTTCACGGCCAGCGGCAGATAATCCAGTATGTCCTGCGCCGTTATGCCATCCTCGCCTTTGTCCTGGGATGCCAGATCCCCGGAAAATCCATGGATAAACACCCCCTTCCCTACCGCATCTTCAAGGGATAGGCCCAGCCCGTACATGGCAGCGATGGTACCCGTAAGGACATCGCCGGAACCTGCCGTTGCCATGCCCGAATTTCCG
>JABMQV010000285.1 GCA_013203065.1 Desulfobacteraceae bacterium
AGCTCGCGAACCCGTTTTGCGCCTGCCCAATCGAGGTTGGCGAAAGGCTCATCCAGCAGCAAAACAGAAGGGTCAAGGCATAAGATGGAGGCGATGGAGACCAATCGTTTCTCCCCGCCGGAAAGCATGGTGGGGGTCCTGTCAAGGAGATCCTCGATACCCAGCAACTCGGCGATTTCAAGAATCCTTTTCTGGATCTCGGGGCCGGGAACACCCAGGCTCTCCAGACCAAAGGCGATTTCGTCTTCCACGGTGGCGCTAAAGAGCTGTGCTTCGGCATTCTGAAGGACCAGTCCCACATTCTGGAAGAGGTCGGCAACACTGCTCTCGGCCGTATTCACATCACCTACTGTGACAGAACCCCTGAGGGTGCCACCAAAGAAATGAGGGATCAACCCATTGAAGAGATACGCGAGGGTGGACTTGCCCGATCCACTGGCGCCGCAGACAACCACATATTCTCCCTTTTGGATGGATAAGTTGATCCCTTTCAACACCCAGTCCGAATTGGGGTAGCGGTAATATATGTCCTTCAGCCGGATCACGGCTCCCAAACCCTGGCCTTTCTCAAGAGATGCAAGGCGATCAAACCGATGATGGTCCCTCCCAGGGTGCTGACGCTGAACGCAATCATCAGGGTAGCCAGCGCCATTTTTTTCCCCATGAAAAGGGGGCCAACGATCCAGACACTGGCAAGAGAGCCCAGCAGCCCGGTCCCCACAATTTCACCCAACCCGGCCGCATACATGTTTTTGCTCATTCGATAGGCAAGACCTGCCAGCAACGCGCCGATCATTCCTCCGGGAAATGCTAGAATGGTTCCAAGCCCCATAATATTACGGATGACCCCTGCCACAAGGGCGATCCCAACCGCATATGCCGGGCCAAGCATGACCGCAGCAAGCACATTCACCATATGCTGGGCAGGGAAACACTTGGAAATTCCTACCGGTATAAAAAAGGGTGATAAGGCCACCGCAATGGCCACCAGGATCACGGCGCGTGCCACGTCTCTTGTCTTCATGACTTCCCCTCCCCTTGTGCTTGTACACTCTTCTGTGCGTTCAGGAAATAATCGTTCAGTCTCCGGTCAAACGGATCATTGCGAAAAAAAAGCCGCTCCCACCGGGAAACGGCCTTTTGAAAACCAAGCGAACATCCTCTCGTTTCCCTACGCTGGAATTACCCAGATCAGGTTCAAGGGGTATGATCTCAGGCTGACAAAGCCACCCCCGACACATAAGAAATCCTTCAGATCATATTATTAGATTTTCCCTGTCTCTGTGTCAAGCTCAAATGCTCGATGGTCAAATCAGGTGAAAGGCCATTTCTCTTGCAGTGTTCTCGCTGCGGTCAACTCGAAGGGCAGAGCACTTCCGCAGGGCTCCAAGTCAGCCCGTTTGTTGATGAAATAGCCGTCGAACAGGGCCTCTTTCACCCTTGACAGAGGACCGTTTTGCATCCATAATCCCCCTCACCAAAAGCGAGCCGACTCCAGGTGTTTCGTCTTAGAAAACCACCTCTTCCTGGCGCGGGTTCTTTACAGTTGCGAGGGTGTGGTGGCCGAGGGAGAAACGGCGGACAAATTCAGCGGTGAGATAAACGGAGGCTGGAAATGAAATATGTTATTGATCCAAATGATCTTGAGGGCTGGAAGATTCACGAAGGTGTTACAGCCAAGATGGTTGGTGAAGGTCAGAAAATGACAAGCCTTATGACCATCTGGGAACCTGGAGCCAGATTTTCAATGCATTCCCACCCCCACGAACAAATCGGTATCTGTCTTCAAGGAGAAGCCATATTTATCATCGATGGCGATGAGTATGTGGTCAAGAAAGGGGACGTATATAATATCCCTTCCGATGTACCCCACAATGAGCGCAATGACGGCGACGAACCGGCTGTATTTGTTGAGTGCTTTGCCCCGGTCCGCGAGGATCTGTTGCGACGAAGGTTTGAACAGAAGATCCACGAAAAGTGAATGTAACACGTGCTTTTTTAAAAACCCCCAAAGGGCAGGAAAGGAGGAGGACTGTGATTGCAAAAAAAATATCCGATGTGAAATGGGAAGATCATTTTATGACAGACAAGGGGAAAATCAAATGGCTCCTGACCCGAGAGAGAGACGACTCCCCCATAACGGTCATGAAGGTGCGTCTCGATAAAGGGGTGACCCTGCCCGATCATACGCACCGGGATCAACCCGACCTGATCTATGTACTCGAGGGCAAGGCCACCATGTTCATTGATGGGGAAGGGGAGTTTCCCCTCGAGTCCCAGATGGTTGTCATGGTTCCACCCAATACCCTTCATGCCATCAGGAATGTCGAAAAAGAGGTCCTTCTGTACAACGTCTTTTCACCTGCCACCAAATAGAACGGGCGGCCCGAAAGA
>JABMQV010000286.1 GCA_013203065.1 Desulfobacteraceae bacterium
CTTTACGGCAGTGACAATGAGCCTGCTGGGAGTTGCCCCTGACTACTTTACTGTTTGTTTTTTATTGGTGTGCGCCGGAACAAGCGCCGCCATATTCCATGTCCTTGGACCGGTCATGATTGCACAAGCGGGAAGCAGGAATCTTGGCAAAGGAATGGGGATCTGGATGAGCGGCGGAGAACTGGCCAGGACCGTGGGTCCTCTCATCGCTGTATGGGCTGTGTCTATGTGGGGATTTGAGGGGAGCTATCCGGTCATGGGTGTGGGTATTGTGGCTTCGATGCTTCTTTACCTGAACCTGAAGGATATGAGTTCGGTTTCGGACAAAAGGCCCCGGGGCGGGCTTGGAGAGATCTGGCATACCTTAGGCCGTGTTATGATTCCCCTGGCCGGAGTGATGATTTCCCGTGCCTCTCTGGCAGCAACCCTGACTGCATTTTTACCAACCTATATGGTCGTAACGGGGCGGAGCCTGTGGGTCGGCGGGGCGAGCCTCGCCGTGCTTGAACTTTCGGGTGTCGTGGGAACCCTCTTTGGGGGAACAGTCAGCGACAAAGTCGGCCGCCGGACTGTTCTCCTGGCCACCCTGCCTTCCTCTGCTCTCCTGTTGCTTGCCTTTGTCCATGCCCCCCACTGGCTTCAGTTCCCCATCCTCTTGTGTCTTGGGTGTGGCCTCTTTGTCCTTACACCCGTGAACCTGGCTATTGTTCAAGACCATTGCGGAAGTCATCGGGGCGCAGCCACCGGAGTCTTCATGACCATACATTTCATGAGCACGGCTGTTATTACGATCTTTGTGGGTTGGGTGGCCGACCTGGTGGGCCTGAAAGCCGCCTTTTCACTCAGCGCCCTTCTCGGATTGGCAGGGGTTCCCATAGTCTTCTTGTTGCCAAAATCCCCGATTGTGAGTGAGGAATGATGATGAAGACTAAAACCGTCACACCGAAACAGGTCAAAAAGATGTTTTGTGATAAAGGGGAACTCGCCCTTCTGGACGTACGCGAGCAGGGCGCTTTTGCCGAGGAGCACCAGCTGCTTGCATGCTGCATCCCCTTTAGTCATATGGAGTTCAAACTGGGCGATCTTGTACCTCGACGCGCCACGCGAATCGTGGTCGTGGACGGGGGTCCTCCTGATAATTTACGGCTTGCGGAAAAGGCAGCCGAGCGTCTGGCGGGTTTCGGGTATTCCCATGTTTCAATCATGGAAGGCGGCATCAACGCCTGGCGCACTTCCGGCTTTGAACTCTTCTCCGGCGTCAACGTGTTGAGCAAGGCCTTTGGGGAGTTCGTCGAGGTCACTTACCATACCCCCAGGATCTCTGCCGAGGAACTCAAGACCAAGCTCGATTCGGGCAAAAAGCCTGTCATCCTTGACTCCAGGCCCAAAGGCGAGTACCACCGCATGAACATCCCCGGGGGGATCGACTCGCCGGGCGCTGAACTGGTGTACCGAATCCACGACCTGGCTTCCAACCCGGAGACCTTGGTTGTGGTCAATTGCGCCGGCCGCACTCGCAGCATCATCGGAGCCCAATCACTGATCAACGCCGACATCCCGAATCCTGTGGCGGCGTTGAAGGACGGCACCATGGGTTGGCAACTGGCAGGTTTTGAACTTGAGCACGGGCAGGAGCGCTATGCGCCGTCCCCATCTCCTGAAGGGCTTGAAAAGGCGAGGGCCTGCGCTGCCAGAGTGGCAAACCGGTTTGGAGTCAAAAGGGTTGAGCCCGCCACCCTTGAGGCCTGGAAGAGAGAGGCGGACAGCCGGACCCTTTACCTCTTGGATGTACGCTTGAAAGAAGAGTTTGAGGCCGGTCATTTGAAAGGGGCACGCAACGCCCCTGGTGGACAGCTCGTGCAGGCGACCGATGAATATGTCAGCGTTCGAAATGCCCGTTTGGTCCTGGTGGACGACACCGAGGTTCGCGCCATCATGACCGCTTCATGGCTGATCCAGATGGGGTGGACAGACGTCTATGTCCTGGCAGAGGGGATTGACGATGCACCGCTGGTTCAAGGCCAGCATACTCCCGCCGTTCTCGGTCTTGAGAAAGTTGACTGGGTGACCCCGCTACAACTCAGGACAGCCCTCGATTCGGGGGAGGCGATCGCAGTGCTCGACCTGGCCACCAGTGTCCAGCACCAACGCGGCCACATTCCCGGCGCCTGGTGGGGAACGCGTTCCGGGATGGCGCGAGACCTACCCCGCCTTCCAGACGTGGACCGTCTTGTGCTGACTTCACCTGACAGCGTCCTGGCCCGCCTGGCAGTAAAGGACGTCAAGTCCATTCAGCCCAGCCTCGAGGTTCTTGTCCTTGAGGGCGGCACCCGAGCCTGGACCGAGGCAGATCAGCCCGCGGCCGAAGGCATGGAGCGCGTCATTTGTGAGGCAGATGATGTCTGGTACAAACCCTACGAACACGTGGCGGCAACCCAAGAGGCCATGAGAGGTTATCTGGAGTGGGAGGTGGCACTGGTTGATCAGATTGAACGCGATGGCGATGCGGGCTTCCGCGCATTCGTGTGAGAGATCCCAATGGTTGAACGGCCACGTTGTGTCCATCCAGAAATGAGATAGTTTTTGCAAGGTCAAGCCTCC
>JABMQV010000287.1 GCA_013203065.1 Desulfobacteraceae bacterium
AGGAGGCTGTCCGAGAATGAGATAGTTTTTTCAAGATCAAGGAAGGCGGAAATTATAACCACAGGAATACATTAAAGTATTTTGAGGATTATAATTTGAGTTTGACGCAGAGATTGAGAAAAATAGCCGTTCTCGGACAGCCTCCTAGCAGATAAAGACCCGTGAAGCGGTCTTGCTGAGCAGACGATGTCCTTCCTCTGTTACCAAAAAGACACTCTCAATCCCGGCCGAGAACTCATTATCAAAAAGCATCTTTGGCTCAAGGGCGAGGGTCATGCCCGCCTCAAGGGGGTCCTCTCTATTTGAAGCGATAATGGGCTGCTCCACAAGCTCAAGGCCGATGCCATGCCCCACGAATGCCACCTTATACCCGGGCGGCCCGAGAAAGGTCTCGGCATAGCCAAGTGATGTGGCCTTGGCGATGGATAGGTGAAAGAGGTCATCAAGGGAGATGCCTGGTTTGACCTTATCCAAGACATGATTATGTATTTCAATGGCCGCCAGGCTGGCATCAAGGGCCTTTTGGGGCATGGGACCCATGGAAAACATTCGGGTCTCATCGAAGTGGTAGCCATTTAACATGGAATCGAAATCGATGAAAATCGGCTCATTTGGGGCCAGTTTCTTGCTTCCTGCCCCGCAGGGAAATGCAGGTGAGGTGCCTTCTCCGCTGACAGGCGCATCCAATAGGCCCACCAGACCACCACTTCTGCCGCTCAGAATGTGCCAGGGATATCCCTCGGTCTGATAATCCCTGACCCGCAGTTTGGCCCCGTGCCCCAGTTTCCTGGCAAAGGTCTCGAACATCCCTGCAAATTCCATCTCGGTATAACCCGGCCGGATGTTTTCCTCCATATATCCAAAGGTTTTGCATGAAAGTTCGGCTACCCTCTCCATCTGCTCGATCTCCCATGAGGACTTTATCATCCTCACCTTGAGGATCAGGGGAGAGGCATCTACACACTTCTGATCCTGAAAAAGCCGGCAATAAAAATTGAACTGATTTACGGGAATCACGTCGAGTTCAAGCCCCAGCGTACGGGGGAGCCGTCCATAAAAGTCCAGAATTCGATGCGGAACCTCCTTTACGGACTTGATCTCGATGATCTCTTTTATGGAAGACTCCCTCCGTGCCCTGGGCATGTATTTTTTTATGAACAAAAGGGGTTTCCCATTGGCAGGGATAAAGAGAAATCCGTTCTGGGCGGTTCCCGAAAAATAAAAGAGGTCAACACGCTGGATTACAAGGAGTCCATCTATTTCAACTTTTCTTAATTCTTCTTGGATTCTGAGGATCCGGCTCTCTATCTCGCTTGCCGGCACACGAAACTTTTCCTGTTTTTCCATCTGACACCGAATTTGTGTTTTTCTCCCGATGCGTTCATCTAACACAGGTTTACACCTGTTCACAATCCCTTTTCCGAATGGAAGAGAATCATTCGGCCCTGGACGAGGCTGAAACGGATACTCAAACATCAGTCACGGATTTTTTGTGGCTTGAAAAAGCTCTCCAGGTCTGGTAGGTTTCCCGCAGATGGGAAAGAACTTTGCCTCCATTGATATCGGGACGCATACTGCCAGGGTCTTGATTGTCCAAAAACTTGGTCCACCGGGTCTTTTCCGGCCTCTTTTTCGGGATAGAACCTATATCAGGCTGGGTGGAGATTTTGACTATTCGGGGGCGAAATCGATCCATCCCGATGCCATTTCTCGCACCGTCAAGGCGCTTAAAGATTTCTCACAGTATATGGAGGATTTTGATGTCCACAGGGTCCTTGCTGTGGCGACGGGCGTTGTCAGGGAGGCGTCAAACAGGGAATTGTTTCTTGGTTCTCTCCACGAAAATACTGGTTTTGAGGTAAGACCCATAGGGGGCGATGAGGAGGCGCATCTTACTGGAAAAGGGGTTTTGCATGCACTCGGGGTTCAAGAGGGTCCTTTTGTCATATTTGACCTTGGCGGTGGAAGCACGGAGTTTTTTTTTGGGGGCAGCCATACACCGGCAGTCCGGTCCATCCCCATTGGCGCACTGACACTGACACAAAGATACCTGAAGTCAGACCCTCCGGGTGAAAGTGAAATTTCTTTTCTTTCAGGATATATCGATAAATCCCTTAAAGAACTCCATTCAATAAATTCCCTGGGCAGGATTAACATTACTGATGGTTGTCTTCTCATGGGTACGGGGGGCACCGTCACAACCCTTGCTGCAATGCTTTACGGAATTCCAGCTCAAGAAATTGTACCTGAGAGGGTGAATGGGTTGATATTGGAGAGATCGGCTGTAAGGGCCCTTTTTGGCAAAATGAGGAAATTGGACCTGGAGGAAAGACGGGGATTGCCCGGTCTGGACCCTGGGAGGGCAGGCGTGATCTTGGCGGGTGCTCTGGTGGTATTGAGGGTACTTTCTATCCTGAGGTCATCCCAAATGGCGGTGAGCCTCTCAGATCTTCTGGAAGGCATTCTAATCAATCATTTCGAGGGGGAGAAAGATGAATAGAGACAGTATTCGATTCGGCTATACATTTGATGATCTCATCCTGATCCCGCGCGGTTCTTCGGTCTTGCCTGGCCAGGTGGATGTAAAGACGAAGTTATCACGGAATGTCGACCTAAATGTGCCCATTGTTAGTGCGGCAATGGATACGGTTACGGAATCAAAAACTGCCATTACCCTTGCCCGACAAGGGGGCCTGGGTTTTATCCACAGGAACATGAGCATTGACCGGCAGGCCCTGGAGGTGGAGAAGGTCAAGAAATCTGAAAGCGGAATGATCGTAGACCCCATCACCATAGAGCCTGATCAGAAACTCCATGATGTGCTCGATATTATGGAGAAATACAGGATTTCCGGTGTGCCTGTGGTCAAGGAAGGGAATCTGGTAGGGATCATCACCAACCGGGACTTGCGGTTTGAAACCAATCTGGACCAGAAGGTGGCGGCGGTAATGACCAAAGACGATCTTGCCACAGCCAGGGTAGGAATTACCCTTGATGAATCCAAGGCGATCCTTCACAAGAGACGCATCGAGAAGCTCCTGGTCGTTGACGAAGAAGGCAGACTTCAGGGGCTGATTACCATAAAGGACATTGAAAAGATAAAAAAATACCCCAATTCATCCAAAGATGAACGCGGACGGTTGAAAGTGGGTGCGGCCGTAGGCGTGGGCCCCGATACCGAAGAGCGTGTTGCAAGACTGATGGCAGCAGATGTGGATATAGTGGTCATAGATACGGCCCACGGCCATTCAGACCTGGTCATCCAAACGGTCAAGGAAACCAAGAAGAAATTTCCCGATCTGGAACTGGCCGCTGGAAATGTGGCCACCGGCGAGGGCACCAGAGCGCTCATTGAGGCGGGTGCCGATGCCGTCAAGGTGGGTGTAGGGCCTGGTTCCATCTGCACAACCCGGGTGATAGCCGGTATCGGTGTGCCTCAGATGACTGCCATCATGGAATGTGCCAACGAGGCAAAAAAATGGGGGGTCCCAGTGATAGCGGATGGGGGGATCAAATACTCCGGGGATATTACCAAGGCCATGGCAGGCGGCGCCAATTCTGTTATGATCGGCGGCCTCTTTGGCGGAACCGAAGAAAGCCCCGGTGAGACAATTCTTTTTCAGGGAAGGAGTTATAAGGTGTACCGGGGAATGGGTTCCCTTGAGGCCATGAAGGAGGGGAGCAAGGACAGGTATTTCCAGGAAGAGACAAACCTTGAGAACAAACTGGTGCCGGAAGGCATTGTCGGCAGGGTTCCCTATCGCGGGCCGCTGGCCGATACCATCTATCAACTGGTGGGGGGATTACGGGCAGGAATGGGTTACCTGGGATGCCCCGATATAGAGACGCTTCAGGCAGCGCCACACTTTATTCAAATTACACCGGCAGGTTACAAAGAGGGCCATGTCCACGATGTGATCATCATCAAGGAAGCACCCAATTACCGCGTAGAATAACCAAGAATCCGCATCCAACTTGTGCCCCGCAACCCACAACCTGTAACCCGAAGCTACCTCAAACAATGTCCAACGACCTCTACAGACAAAAAATACTGATCCTGGACTTCGGTTCCCAATACACCCAGCTCATCGCCAGACGGGTCCGGGAGACAAAGGTCTATTGCGAGATCCATCCCTTCAACATGGGGCTTGGAAAAATAAAGACCTTTTCGCCAAAAGGCATCATCCTCTCGGGGGGACCTGCCAGCGTATATGATAAGGATGCCCCCATGGCCGAGGGAGCGGTCCTGGAACTGGGGGTGCCGGTCCTGGGGATATGTTATGGGATGCAATTCCTTACGCACCTGCTTGGAGGCACTGTTGCAAGGGCTGCTGATCGAGAGTACGGAAACGCAACCATCACGATTGAGGATGATACGGACCTCTTTCATGGGCTTGGAAAGGGGGCCCCAGAGACCGTATGGATGAGCCACGGTGATCGAATCGACCGGATGCCCGAAGGATTTGAGATTTTGGCGAGGACTAAAAACAGCCCGGTCTCAGCCATGGTAGACCGTGAGCGTAAATTCTTCGGCGTCCAGTTTCATCCGGAGGTAGCCCACACGCCGGAGGGTCCAAAGATCCTGAGGAATTTTCTTTTCAGGGTATGCAGTTGCAAACCTTCTTGGACCATGACCTCCTTTGTTCGCCGGACAATCCGGGGCCTGAGAGAAAAAGTCGGTGACAGCAGGGTAATCTGCGGGTTATCGGGCGGGGTAGACTCCTCCGTAACAGCCGTCCTGCTCCATAAGGCGATCGGCAAGAACCTATCCTGCATCCTCGTAGACAATGGCCTCTTGAGGAGAGGGGAGGCTCAGGAGGTCATGGAGATCTTCCGCGGCTACATGAGTATGGATCTGCATCTGGTAGATGCCTCCCGTCACTTTATTGGCCACCTCAAAGGTGTCACGGACCCTGAGGAGAAAAGAAAGATCATTGGCAGGGAGTTCATCGCAATTTTTGAAAACAAGGCCAGGGAATTGGGTGGGGCCGAATTCTTGGCGCAGGGCACCCTGTATCCCGATGTGATTGAAAGCCTCTCCTTCAAGGGACCATCAGCGACCATCAAAAGCCATCACAATGTTGGCGGCCTTCCGGACGTTATGAAACTCAGGCTCGTTGAACCGCTCCGGGAGCTGTTCAAGGACGAGGTCAGACAGGTGGGTTTAGAGCTTGATCTTCCCAGGGAATTGGTGATGAGGCAGCCGTTTCCCGGCCCGGGCCTTGCGGTCAGAATTCTTGGGGAATTGACCGGTGAGCGGCTTGATATTCTGAGGTCTGCCGATGTGATCGTTGAGGAGGAGATCAAGAAGGCGGGTCTCTACGAAAAGGTCTGGCAGTCTTTTGCCGTGCTTCTCCCGGTGAGGACGGTGGGTGTAATGGGAGATGAGCGGACCTATGAAAATGTTGTCGCCGTCAGGGTGGTGGACAGCCTGGATGCCATGACAGCGGACTGGTCAAGGGTGCCGTATGAGGTCCTGGGAGCCATTTCCAACAGGATCATCAACAGCGTCAACGGCGTCAACCGGGTTGTCTACGATATTTCCTCAAAACCCCCCAGTACGATCGAATGGGAATAGCTGGTGTCCGCCCACCGGCTTGACCGGATTAATATGAGGTGGCTGAGCCATGAAAAAGCTGGTTGTTCTTTTTGTCCTTTTTCTGCCTTTGGTACTGCCTTCCCCTTTACTCTCTGCCGACTCTCCGGATGAACAAGGGGCGTATCAGGAGAAAATCCCCACCCTCAAATCTTTGCTGGAATCCATCATTGATGTATCCGAACAGATTACGACGACACAAAAAATCTTGCAAGGCCCCGGAGGTCTTGGCCGGGAGCAGACCCTGAGGGAAGAGATCAACAGGCTGAGTGTAAAGCTGCGGGACATGGAGGAGACCTTTGACCAGTTGGCCACTGATGTAGGTTTTCGCGCCTTTAGAGAAAAAAAGAAAGTCGCGGTGGATTGGAACCAGGAGTTTCAGGAACTCATTGGGCCTGTATTGCGGGAAGTGAAAAAAATGACTTCCCATCCGAGGGAGCTCGAAAAACTCAGGAGTAAAATTGATATTTACCGTTCCCAACTTGAGGTGACTCGAAAGGCCATCGAAAATCTCTCGAAGCTCCAATATTATGTCAAAAACCCCGAACTCATCAAGAAACTGAATAATCTCATGAGTATGTGGCAGGCGAGGAGGCGCGAGATCGGCACTCAGATGAATATCGCTGTCCAGCGACTTGATCAGAGGCTGGAAAAGAAGAAGTCGATTTCTGAAACGCTTCAGGAATTGCTGCAGCTTTTTTTCAAAAGCAGGGGCCGCAACGTCCTGTTCGCCCTCTTCGCCTTTGCCTTTGTGTGGGTCGCCCTTCACTACCTCCATAAGCTGATCCGTACATTCAGTCCCTTTCATAAGCGGGGTCGATCTTTCTCTGTCCGGATGTTTGACATGTCATACATTATTTTTACGGTGGTGGTGTCTCTCATGGCGCTCCTCGGGGTGCTCTATTCCTTCGGGGACTGGGTTCTCCTGTCTCTGGCCATTATATTTATCCTGGGAGTTGGTTGGGCCTCAAAGCAGGCGCTTCCCAAGTTTTGGAACCAGGTGACCCTCATGCTCAATTTTGGATCGGTGAGAGAAGGGGAAGTCGTCATCTACAAGGGGATGCCCTATGAAGTAGCCTCCATAAATATATACTCGGAGCTTACCAATAGAAAACTGGGAGGTGGCTTTGTCCGTCTCCATATAAAAGATCTGGTGGAACTTCGATCACGCCCCGTGTTCGAAAACGAGCCATGGTTTCCATCAGAATGCGGTGACTGGGTACGGTTGGCAGACGGGACTTACGGAAAGGTGGTGGGCCAGACACCCGAACTGGTGGAGGTGGAACTCCTGGGGGGGGCCTTAAAAACCTACAAGACGACCGATTATCTGACCCAATCGCCCCTGAACCTCTCCACCGGTTTCAGGATTCCCGTGACCTTTGGGATTGACTACGGGCATCAGGCCATCATTACCCGTGAAATACCCGAGATCATCGAAAAGGCAGTTATTGACGGGCTCACGGCCGAGGGGTTTGGGGAGCGCATTGCAAACATCACGGTTCAATTCAAGGAGGCAGGGGCCTCTTCACTGGATGTGGCTGTGTTGGCAGATTTCAACAAGAACGCGGCCCCCGAATACGCTGTCTTGGAAAGGGCCATCAGTCGAATCTGTGTGGACACCTGCAATTTCAACCAGTGGGTGATTCCCTTCCAGCAGGTCACTGTTCATATGGCCGAACCTGGAAATTAAAAATCGAATATTGAAGATTGACGATTGGTAGGGGTCACGATAAGAATAAGTTGGTTGGCATTGCTCACTGGCGCCAGAAGCCTGCCGTGAGGTCTTTGATAGTTGAAGTGAAATCTTGATTTGGAGGAGAGAGGTGGATAATAAGAGGTTAGAAAATGAACTTAACATAGCGGTTCGGGAATTTCAGGAGACATTCAAGGCCTTTGAAAAGGTCGCCCAAAGGCTCATGGTCCTTATGGAATGTATGCGTCAGGAGAGACGTAAAGAATTCAAGGCCCTTTCGAGCGATACTCAGCGCCTGCATGAATTCCTGGTTCAAACAATGGATGATAGCGGCGAGATTGTTGAAAAATGTTTTGGCGTCAGATGTGTGGCCGACAGGGAGAAGATTGAAGAATAGCAATGGTCGGGGTCTCGGGCTGGTCCAATCCGCCTCGCAAAAAATCAGGGACGCACTCTATGATCCTTTAGTGGTCGATGCCGTGTCGATCTGTTTTACAT
>JABMQV010000288.1 GCA_013203065.1 Desulfobacteraceae bacterium
CCCATATACAAGTTGTTCCTCAAACTCTTCAATGGTTTGTTTCACAGGCTCAGCCCTTGCTTTACTGCTCGCATTTGTGAAAGAAGAAAATCATGCTCATCATCCAAGCTTTCCCACTCTATATAGTCCTTCTCGGTCTCATAGGAATATTTCTCAGGACTTATATCTGCCTCCCAAGTCTCTTTAAACTGCTTAAATGCCAATCTATATTTTTTTTCAAATTCATAAAGGCGTTCAGTGCAGGAGCGAAACCGGTTCTCCAAATCGCTCATTATCAGCCGAACCAATTTGTCCTTAATGCTTTTTCCTTCTATGTACAATAGCATCTCTTTCACCGAATTCGGGATCTGCAATGTTTCCATCTCAACCTCCCTTACATTTGCTATTATCATACTCTGTTCCGATTGAAAAGTTGCGAAAGGCACACTCTTCAATGGACAGACAGATTAAAATTTTAAGTGGTTACAAAACGAAAGTCAAGCATCCAAAGTCCAAGGTCGAAGGGCAGTGGCAGCGGGACGGATGTAAAGAAGGGGACAGCTATGATTTCATGCGGTTCTCCCGTCTTTGAGATGAATACTATACGATGAAAAACAGACACAGGGGTCTGCGGGCAAAACGGCCGCGGCGATTGCTGTCAGCAGCTTTTTCATAGGTGTTCCTTGTGAGGGTTCAAAGGTTCAAAGGTTCAAGGTTCAAGGTTAGAGTTAGAGGTCGGAAGTCGGAAGTCCGCGTTGTATGAGAAGGCGGCGTTCGACTTGAGCGACCCGCCTCTGATTCATTGCCTCAAAAATTGGGCGAATGCAGAGAGATCATTGCGAATTCGGTCTGTCGCTTCAGGCAACTTGTCTACAAGGCTGCTGATTTTAGCGGGCTTGATGTTAAAGCCATAAATATTCCGAGCAACGTGGCGAAATCTTCGTAAATCCTCCAACGCTCCTTTTGTTTCTGGGGATATGACGGCTGGACGAATTCCGGGAACCTCCTCTGTCATCTGTTCCAGCAGCATTTGATGCCAGTTCTCACCTGATGGAACGGCCCCGTCTATTAGCTTGGCAATTCCCTCAAATATTCGTTCCACTCCCTGATAGAAGCTCTGCAAGTCAAATGCTACACTCCCGAGATAGTCTTCGTCCGTCAATGCCTTTTGCCACTTTCTCAGGACAAGATCGCGAGTCCTATCCAGATCTACAAGATCACTTTGGATTCGACCGGATAGTGATAGAAGTTCATCCCTCACAGCTCGACGCCCTCCTGTTCAATACCCTCTAAGAACTCAGGGGAACAATCCTTCGGATCAACGACATGTATTCTAATTCCGATCTCCAGACCTAAGTCAAGTGCTGCTCCGGCAGCTCTGTAATAGAGCGCCGGAACAATTCCCCAGGCAGCAAGGTCAACATCTGACCATGGCGTAAATCGAGTTGCATGTACAAGGGAGCCAAAGGCAATGACTCGTGTTGCACCGTAATCTGTTTTCAATAGTCCAGCCGCAACACGGGCTGTTTCCCATGCACGCTGCCGCCGTATTAAGACTTTAGTGTCTTTCTGATAACGCTCAATGTTTCCCCACGGACGATAAGAACCGAGTTCTTCATGAGTTAGTTCGCGTGCGCTCTTAGCCATAACAGTCCTCAAACAAGAGTTTATACGGGGGGCCTTCTTTGCGCTCGATCAGTTACAAATTTAACCCGTTCCGAAACGAAAGTCAACACTCCGAAATTACAGGTGCATTTCCGATTTTCTTTTGACAGAATGGACCGGAAAGTGTTATTATTTTTCGGAAAAGACTTTTTCTTACTTCCGTCGCGGTTGCCCCTACTTCACAGCGGGCAATATTCAATCTTGGCCGTTAGTTGTAATAACTCACGATACAAGAATCTTTGACAGGATGAACTGGATAAAGATTCTGACATAAATCCTTTAAATCAAAAAGATAACTGCCATAGCGGAATACGTGAAAAGAGGGGGACGTCTATATTCTATGCGTTTCTCCCCCTCACGTCACTAAGATGTATCGTACAGGATGAAAAGCAGAGCAAGGAGAATGCCCCAAAAACGGCCGCTGCGATTGCTGTCAATAGTCTTTTCATAGACCATCTCCTCTCACATTTCTAACGCAACCGTCTTGCCAAAAGACTTCCACCGGAGAACATTTCCCTCTTTCCTGGTCTGATCCGCTGAGCCTGCATAAACGAGGTACATGTTACTTCCATCAGTCCCTGATATCTTGGACCAAAATCTAAGCCCCTTAAAAAAATCTTGTGAAACGGTCTTTCCCGATTTTATTTCAAGCGGGATGAGGAGACCTCCCTGATCCACGATGCAGTCAATTTCATGGCCGGTATTGTCCCTCCAGAAATATATATTTTCCTTCAACCCTCTGTTCAACCTGCCCTTCAGAAGCTCAGAGACGACCCATGTCTCAAAAATATGTCCCCTGGATGCATGTGTCGTCAGAATTTCCGGAGAAGAGATTCCAAGGAGGTATGAGA
>JABMQV010000289.1 GCA_013203065.1 Desulfobacteraceae bacterium
AAAAAATACCCCTCATTTCCGATCGGTATCCTCATCATCCTGGAAAGCCCCTGGTTGTCCTTGCCGGGTACAAGGGGGGTTGTCAAAAGCACCATATCCACATCCATTTGGACATCCCGCCCCATCAGCTCATGGCGGACCGTAACCCGCCGGGCCGCTTTATCGGAACCCACAATCTCGGGAGGAAAATCCACACTATAACGGATAAATTTTATGCCCATTTGGAGTGCTCTTCTGTAATAATCTTCAAAGACCTTTCCGCAGGCCATAATATCCCTGTGCAGGATATGTATTTCCGCCTGAGGGTTCTCCTCTTTTAATAAGATGGCATTCTTCATGCCTGTGATACAACAAAATCGTCCGCAATAGGTCCTTTCCTCCACCCTTGCGCCCACGCAGTTTATCATGACAACACGCTTCAAACCATGGGTGTCCGACCTGAATTTCCGCTCGAATTCAAGCTGTGTCATAACGTTATCGAACTCACCATATCCAAACATCCCCTCGGGTTTGAGTTCCCGGGCACCCGTTGACAGGACGATAGTCCCCACCTTCAATTCTTTTGCTGCGCCATTTTTTGTTAAGGATACGGAGAAGTCCCCCACAAACCCTTTGACATCAGCCAGTTCCACACCCAGATGGGCAGTTATCTTTTTGTGATTCAAGACAGCATGAATCAAGGGGTCCAGGAGTTCTTTGGAAAGGTCATTTGTGGGAAAGACCCTGTTTACATCCCTTAGAAGGCCTCCCAGTCTGTCTTCCTTCTCGATCAATTCAACCTGATAGCCCTGGTTGGCCAGGGACAAGGCAGCCGTGAGACCGGAGATACCGCCCCCGATAACCAAAGAGGCTCTTATGACATCGGCGGCCAGATCCTCTTGGGGCGTTAACAGGCTTACCTTTGCGACCCCCATGCGGACCAGGTCCTTTGCCTTTTCCGTCGCCCCATCATGGGTGTCCATATGGACCCAGGAGCAATGCTCTCTGATATTGACAAATTCGAAAAGATATTTATTGAGCCCACCTGACTCGCAGTTCTTTTTGAAAAGAGGTTCGTGGGTTCGCGGCGTGCAGGAGGCGACCACAACCCGGTCAAGATCATGTTCCTTTATCATATCCCGGATGGAAGAGAGGCCATCCTCCGAGCAGGTATAGAGATTCCCCTCGGCATAAACGACATTGGGCAGGGTCCGTGCATACGCCACAACCGCGGGTACATCCACGATCCCGCCTATATTTGTTCCGCAATGGCAGATGAAAACCCCGATTCTTAAAGCCATACGTCTATCTTCCCCTATACGACTCCGGCAAGTGCCTCAGCCGCCTTTGAAGCCGATCCCGATGCCCTGACAACCGCATCGGGGACATCCATGGGAGACTGGCAAAAGCCGCATCCAAACACCCCTTCTCTGGAGGTACCGAACGGATTGATCAGTTCTTCCGGCGCAGAAATAAAGCCGAATTCATCCAAATCAACACCCAGCTTTCCGGCAATCGAGACATTGCTCTCACTGGGGACAAGGGCCTGGGCGAGAATGACCATATCGAATTCTCTGGCCGCGAATTCCCTTTTGACCGTATCCTCATAATGGACCACCGGGTCTTGAGACTCTTCACTCTCGGTGATTCGGCCCGGTCTTGCACGTATGTATTCAACGGCGTACTCATCCCTTGCCCGGCGAATATAGTCCTGGAATCCCTTTCCCACGGCCCTCATGTCCATATAAAACAGGGTTGACGTCAGTCTTGGATAGTGCTCGTGGGCCAGCATGGCCTCCTTTGTGGCATGCATGCAGCAAACCGCCGAACAATATCTTTTATGCCGGATATCCCTTGATCCCACACATTGAATAAAGGCCAGCCTTTCGGGTGCCTGATCGTCAGAAGGACGTCTCAAATGCCCACCGGTGGGGCCCGAAGCGCATATCATTCTCTCAAACTGCAGGGCGGTGATAACATTCTTGATCCTCCCCCAACCATATTCGGTTAAGGGGGCCACGTCATAGGGATCGAATCCGGTGGCCAGAATTACGGCACCGATACGGATGGTCAAGACCTTGTCCTTCTGTTTGTAATTGACAGCCTTGGCCTTGCATATTTTTTCGCAAACACCGCACTTCTTTCCCAGGATCGTCCGGCAGTGGTCGGGGTCTATGACATAGGTTGAAGGGACTGCCTGGGGAAAATATTTGTGAACGGCCTTGCGCTGACCCAGACCGACATTGAACGTGTCAACCACCCTGGTGGGGCACTTTTCAGCACAATCACCGCATCCGACGCATTTATCATCCTCAATAAAGCGGGCCTTCCTTACTATCTTGGCCTCAAACCCTCCCACTTCCCCTTCAAGTTCATCCAGTTCGGAATAGGTCAAGAGGTCGATATTTTCATGATTGGCGCATTCAATCATCTTTGGGGCCAAGATACACATGGCACAGTCATTGGTCGGAAAGGTCTTGTCCAACTGGGCCATTCGCCCCCCAATGCTCGGTTTCTTTTCAACCAGATAGACCTTAATGCCCATGTTGGCCAGATCTATAGAGGCCTGAATACCGGCGATACCGCCGCCGATGACGAGTACTGCTTTCCGGGTCAACGCTGCCGTCACTTATCGTACCACGTGGTCTATGAAGGATGGTGATTTAACCCTGCTTCCCTGTCCGAGGTTCTAGTGTTCATTATTATGAACAAAAATGTCGGATAACAGTATCATATGGGACGTGCTTGTCAAGAAAAAACAATATTAATATAGAGGTTTTTTGTTATTTTTTGGCAATCCTCTATGGACAAGGATTGATATTGACAAACCCTATGAAAGACTATAAGGTAGGCAAAAAGTTCATTATGGTGAACCATGCCCAACCGATATCAAGCGCCCTCAATAAAAAAGGCATTCCAGATCCTGAACCTCATCTCCCGCACGAACCAGGGATTGGGGATCAGTGAACTGGCAAGAAATCTGGGGATAAGCAAGGGCACTGTCCACGGAATAACCCTGGCATTGGAAGAGGTGGGGACTATCATACGGGATCCCTTGACCAAGCGATATGCATTGGGTCTCACCCTCTTTGAACTGGGGAGATCCGCCTATTCTCAAATTGACGTGAGAGACCTGGCCAGGCCGGTTATGGAGGAACTGATGGAAAAGGCCCGGGAATCGGTATTCCTGGGCGCCTTGAATGGGGACCATGTAACCGTTCTGGATATTGTCGAATCCAGGCAAGATCTCAAAATCACATCCCCCATAGGGACGACGATCCCCTTACCCGCAGGGGCAACTGCAAAGGTGTTTCTGGGGCTCTTGGAGGAGGAAAAGGCCAGGGAGATCATCCGGGCAAAGGGACTCACAAAGTACACGGAGAACACCATCACGGACCCCGAGCAGTATATGGAAGAGACAAGGCGGGTGAGGGAAAACGGGTATGCCACCGATTACGAAGAATATCTCCCCGGAGTCCGGGCAATCGTCTCACCTATCAAAGGGGAGAGGCATTCAGTAGCGGCTATCTGGATCGTTGGGTTCAAAGCAAGTCTGGACGATCGCAAAATGACGGCTATGATAGGGGCGACGAAAGAGGCGGCAGCGGAGATCAGCCGCAGAATCAGGCAACAGCCCCCCATATGACCTGGAGAACCTCTATCCGTCACCGAAGAAAGACCGTTTCTATTTTTCAAACAGCAATGAGGAGATAACATGAACGACTGGCAACCAATAATCACTACCTTTCTGTGTCACTGGTGCAGTTATGGTGCGGCAGACCTGGCCGGAGTAAGCCGGCTGCAATATCCCCCAAATTTCCGAATTATCAGGCTCCCCTGCTCCGGCCGTGTGAGCCCCAAATTCATCTTAGCAGCTTTTCGTCACGGGTCCGACGGCATCTGGGTTTCGGGGTGACACCCGGGGGACTGCCATTACCTGGAAGGTAATTACTATGCCAGAAGGAAATTCGCTCTTTTGAAGGGGCTTTTGGAACATATCGGCATTGAACCGGGCAGACTCCATTTCTCCTGGGTATCCTCTGCTGAGGCAACCAAGTTTGTTGAAGTGGCGCAATCCATTGCGGCGGAGGTGAAGGCCCTGGGCCCGGCCAAATACCTTATCAAAAAAAGAGCCGAGGTGGCGTAATGATCGATTACACGGAAAAGATAAGAGAAACCGCCAGGAGACTGCTTGAGAAGGGAGAGGTGGAGGTTTTTATCGGTTACCGAAAAGGAAGCGTTCCCATGATGAACGAGCCGGCGCTGATACGCAGCCCGGAAGAAGCCAACCAGCTTCACTGGGACAGCAACTGCGGCCTGAATCTCTGTAATT
Organism: Desulfobacteraceae bacterium; assembly: GCA_013203065.1. Next base: position 4,313 of record JABMQV010000289.1, read on the forward strand.
ATCTGACCAAGCGGACCGAGAAGATCGGAATCATTGCCAATGGATGCAATTCCCGGAACATGGTGACGCATATCGTAGAAAACCAGATAAAGCGGGAACAGCTTTATGTGGTGGGAATTCCGTGCAAGGGGATGATCGACCACAGGGCCGTACGCAGGGCCGTCAATCACAGGGAGATACTTGATATTCGAGAAGATGACGAAACCCTAACGGTCCGGGGCACAGATTTTGAGGAGAGCCTCGGGAAGCGGGATTTTCTTCAAAGCAATTGTCGTATCTGCGCTCATCGTAACCC
>JABMQV010000290.1 GCA_013203065.1 Desulfobacteraceae bacterium
CCATCTTCTTGTTATTGTTTTTCGCATCCACAGAAATCAAGACCCTGTCACTTTCTGCCCTAAGACTGGAAGTGGAGCAAGTAGACTCGTATGCTGCCCCGGGCTTCGCGCCAGTGGCATACTCGACTCCGTGAGTGGGGCTTTAAACCCCACCCCGTATAATGTGTCGATTCATCCACCTCCTAGGGGAGGCGGCTTTCTCGGGAATTTTGGTAAATCGGCATGTTTTTCAAACGACCCGTTTTATTCAGGTAGTTCATTTTTGGCGGTGCATGCCTTTTGGGTACACCGAAAAGAGAGGTATTGAGATGCCAGCAATCAAAACAATGCGCAACCTACTAACGCGACTCGAAAAACGCGGCGACCTGGTGAGGGTGAAAAAGAAAGTATCGCCCCTGTTTGAACAGGCGACCATCCTGAAGAAGGTCATGGATACGACGGGCCAGACGGTGCTGTTCGAAAATGTCGGCCACCAGAACTTCAAGATTGTCGGCAATGTCTATGGGGGACGAAGAAAATTCGCCACGCTCTTCAATGTAGCTGAATCCGAGGTGCGCCATTATTTCGAGAAGCTTTCAAGGCGCAAGCCCATTCCACCGCGCATCGTCAAACGTGCCTCTGTCCACGAGGTGATACAAAAAGGCAAACCCAACGTCACGGATGTTCTGCCGGTGCCGTGGCAGTATGAGAAAGATCGCTCACGATTTATTACTGCGGGGCTCATTGTTACTCGCGATCCGGATACCGGCGTCCATAACATCTCTTTCCAGCGGCTGATGGTGCACCGTGACAATATCCTGGGCATACAGATCGTACCACGCATGGACCTTGATTTTATCTACAAGCACGCCCAGGCCCGGAAACAACCCTTAGAGGTGGCAGCGGTGATCGGCGGCAATCCCTGGTTCTTTTTGGCCGCTTCAACCCATATTCCGCTAGGCGCCGACGAATTTGATTTCGCAGGCGGCCTCCAAGGTGGTGCCCTTAATCTCGTAGCCTGCAAGACGGTTGACTTGTTGGTGCCTTCAAATGCCGAAATCGTTATCGAAGGCCACATTCCTTGCGATACGTTACGCAAAGAAGGCCCTATGGGCGAAGTTCATGGGTACTACGGCACGGAATTTCCCAAGCCGATAATCGAAGTCTCAGCAATCACGCATAGGCGTGATCCAATCTTTCATACAATCCTAAGCGGCACTGTTGAGGAACATTGCCCTCTTGCCCTCCCTATTGAAGCCACTATTCTCAAGGCGATGCAGCGTATCCATAAGGACACGACAGATATTAGTATGATGCCAAGCCTCTACCGTTGCGTGGCCTCGGTGCGCAATCTACCAGACTACAGTGTAGCCGAAAAGCTGCTCCGCGCTATGCTGGGTCACCCGTGGGTATTCCTAGCAATCCTTGTGAATGATGACATTGATATCCAAAACCCAATTGATGTATTTTGGGCCATCACAACGAGAACAAACCCCGAGGCTGACATTTTAGTCGAGCAGTTTCCGACCGATACCAAGACTGACGATCGAGGGATCCCTCCCACTCCGATCAAACGGCCGCTGAAGGGAGCGCGCTATCGGACCGGCATCAACGCGGCGATCGCCCGCAAGACGATCAGGAGCTTTGAGCGCAGCCGCTTGAAAATTATGACTCGCTGGATCTGACAAAGTACGCGGTCAGACCGTGAAATAAGCAGTATCGAGATCACCACAATTCAGCCAGACTGTTATGATTTGACCTTCATGAATCCAAAATTGGCTGTCTGCTCTTGGCTTGACACCTTGGAGTAATGGGCCTGCCCGATGCAAAGGCGGCTGCAGTCAGGGAATTACTAAACCTATGATTGTATGGGCGTCCCTGCCCTCCGGCCAAGACGTCTGACAGGCCTGTGTTACAAACTCACGTAAGTTATGTCTTTTGGTCACCTCAGTCGAGGAGCATCCCATTTATGAAAACAGAAAGTCGGAGAATTGGCTCCAGGAGCTCAATAAAGAGAATTTAAAGGAGGTAGGGAAATGGAAAGAAAGAAATACATCAAATTGGTTGGTCACGTTCTGGTAGGCACACTGTTGACTGGTATAACCTTTATTGCGGCGTCTGTGAATGCAGCATCAGAAGCTCCCAACAGCATCAAGGTGGGCGCCGCGATGCCGATCAGCGGGAGGTTCGCCTCAGGCGGACATACAGTTAAACTAGGATATGAGATCGCTGTGGACTTCATCAACAAATCGGGTGGAGTATATGTCAAAGAATTTGGGAAAAAAGTCCCCTTAAAACTTATAATTCTTGATGATGAGTCGGATCCGGTCAAGACCGTTTCCAAAATGGAAACACTCAATGAGACAAATGGAGTAGTTGCCTATCTGGGGGGATTTGGAAGTTCCCTTCACGCGGCCGCAGCTGGCGTGGCTGAAAAGAACAGAATCCCCTATTTGGGAGTGGCGTTTACATTGTATTCCATCCATCAGCAAGGCTACAAATATCTATTCTCTCCTTATCCTAAAACCCCAAATTCAATAAAGACTCTTTTCGAGATGTTAGATACTTTGCCCCCAAAGGAAAGGCCAACCAAAATGGCCATATTCCGGCTCACCACAGACTGGGGAATAGAGCAGGCCGAGGCCATTCACAAAATGGCTCCTCCGGGCTACGAAGTTGTAATGGATATGAAGTACCGTCCGCTGACCAAAGATTTTTCAGCAATGATTTTGAAGGCAAAAGCTGCCGGTGCCGATTCGTTGTGGAGCAATCCCATCCCGCCTGACGGTATAGCCTTGATAAGACAGTGCAAAGAGCTGAACTGGAATCCTAAATTCCTTTATGTTGTTCGAGCATCTACATATGCCAACTGGATCAAGGCGCTGGGGCCAGCTGGAAATTATGCTGTTTGCGATTCTCCCTACCATTGGTCCTGCCCCTTTAAAGGGAACAAAGCATTTGTAGAAGAATTCAAAAAGAGGGACAAAGTGCTTCCGGACACAACTGCGGGTGCCGGTTATGTGTGCGTGCAAATATTGGCAAATGCAATTGAAAGATGTGGCATCCTTAACAGGGAAAAGCTCAGAGACGCGATCGCTGACACGGATATGGTGACAATCATGGGGCCAATCCGGTTTGAGGCCGATGGCACGCCCAAGATGTATGGCCCAGACGGCAAAATTTTAGCCATCGGAGGCATGAGCCAATGGATAGAGGCAAAGCAGGAGCTTGTCTGGCCCCCAAATCTGGCAACCTCTTCCTTTGCATATCCAGCGAAACCGTTCAAGGAAAGATAAGTCTCAGTACTCTTTTATTTCCCTGAGACGATTACAGCTGAGTTCAATTCTTCTTGCCTTTGTGAGGATTCCCCACAAAGATGGCACTTTTGTAGGGAATTCC
>JABMQV010000030.1 GCA_013203065.1 Desulfobacteraceae bacterium
AAAGCGGCATTTAACAGGGTGAAGGAATATAGGTTGGAGTAAGATAAGTCCTTCAAGAAATGGAATTTAGTGGAAATTGACGTGATTTGGACCTATTTCGGAAACACCACTGCGTTAATTCCTCTACGAACCGGCGGAAGGCATGGTCGGTTTTGAAGAAATCATGAGGCATAAGTCACCCTGAATCTCTTTTTCCCCTGTCCCATCCAAGACACTCAAAACAAAAGAGGCGGATTGCTTTTGCTGGTGCTTTGGACTTTTTGGGAAAGTATTTTGCCCCGTGCCTGTCAATGAAACTATTCCCCTGGACTGTGAAACCCACCTCTTGAAATTTTTGTTCAGTTAGCATTTCATCCTCCGACAGCACATAAAAAAGGCTCACAAGGGATTTTTTGCTTTCCCTTGGAGCCTTTCTTTTGTAATATATCCTTGATTTTAAATGGGATTATTTTGGAATTTCGATTATAAGACCTATCATTTTCGTCAAGTGATGCCGAATACTAAGAAAACATCTCATAAGCCGGTTCTTATCCGTGATTACCTGGCCGATTATCGCACCGACCTGGCTAATAAGAGGACCTTTCTCTCCTATATCCGTACTGCCCTGGCCGTGTTTGCCGCTGGACTGGCCCTCATGAAGTTCTTTGGACACTACCTTATCGTGGGGTTGGGGGTCTTGCTGCTGCCCACAGGTGTCCTTATCTTTGTCCATGGGGTGATCCACATACAACAGGATGAAAAAAGTGACCCGGGCTGAAGAGGAAAAACTCCGCAAACTCGACGCACAAAATTGATGCGTTTGTAGAAAGTCCTCACAAGATCATTTGTACCAGGAAACATACGCCAGTTTGCTCCTGTCCCCGGCAGTCTTTTCCACCACACCATACTTAAAATAGACAAAATAGACAAATTCCTCCCGCGGTTCATAGTCGCCCACCTGAATCGCGTACCCCCATTTCTCTTTATCCCCGTCGCGGGAAATAGAATCCGGTAATCCGAGGGCCGCCCTCACCATATCGCCGGTCATGCCCTTCTCCACCTTCCTGGCTGCCACCTTCCGGACAATGGCATCATCCCATTTGCGGTGTTGAATTTGGATCTTTGAAGTCCGATACCCTCCAGCGGCACAACCGCTCAGAAAAAACATGCCCGAGAAAACGATCGTCACGATTCTTATCCACATAAGTTGTTGCCTCGCAGTAATTGTGACCTCCTCGCTTTATTGAAACCGGGGGCCCTGTCAGGAAAGCCACCTCCACGGCGGTCTGGAATTCCTGGATCTAGAATCTGAATGTCAAGGCCAGGCCAGTAGGGCCCTTTTTGGAGGTGAGGAGGTGAATATCAAGACCATTTTTCAAACTGTTTCTGAAATCATTTCTCACCTTTTGATTATACTTGTGAGTGACGTTTACGGCACTGTAGATATTCCCGGTGTACCATCCCAACTCAAAAAATGTCAGAATCCCGCCCAGCACCGTGTTGTTATTGCTGAAGGCCTCCACTGCTGCCCATATAAAAAGACCGTTCAGTAGCAAGGCCACCACCGCATCCTTGTAACGGGAAACATAGGCATGTCCAAGTCCAGGAATGATGCCCGCCATCACCCCGGCGTATGTGGGGTCCTTGTAAGGTAACATTTCGCCTTTAAGGCTCTCTTCCGCGAGTTGTCGGGAAGACCCATAAAGCGCGCTCCCCTTCCCTACCCTCCTGAACAATTCTGATGCGTCCCTCCACCTGTCTTCCTTCATCCTGGTCCATCCAAGCCGATAAAAAGCTGAGTTCCTCAACTCCAACGTCGGATATTTTTCTGCCACCTGATTAAAATAATACCCCGCCTCCTTTGGATTCCCTTGCTGGTAATAAGACTCTCCAATCATAAAGAGGGTCTTTCCCGCAACCGGGGTATCGGGCTTGGTCCTGATCAGCTCAAAGAAACGCTCCCTGGCAGCTTCATATCTGCCACCTTTTAGATAACAGACACCAATAAGATACCGTGCCTTAAGGACCTTTGGGGAATCCGGGAAAAATTGAATGAATCTCTCAAATTCCACCACGGCCCTGGCATATTGGCGTTTCTCCATGCAGGAGCGGCCCAGCTCAAACTGATCATCACTGTCAATGATGATCTGCCCTGGGAGCACGGGAGACGCCCCCAGCAAGAGAACGATTATCCCCCCAAGAAACAACCACAGAACTTTATTGTGGATTTTTTTCATCCGGGTGAAACCACCAAAAATCATTGCTTTTTACGGGGTCGACGATTCTGCCCTGGCCATTTCGGTAAGAAACGGGGGACACGGAACCCTCGTCTGCTTCGTGGATGAGGCGATCGACGGTCATGAGCCACCCTACAAAAAATCCGTGTTTCTTGAACGCCTCAACGCTGTAAGAGGAACAGGAAGGGACACTCGGGCAACGGTCACTGTCAACTGCTGAAAGGTGGTCACGGAAAATTGAGACAAACCATGCACCGATATTGAATCCTGCTTCCTTCTCTTGATCCAGGGCCTGGGAATGATCTTTCTCGGAGGGTGATGGTTGCGTTTCCCCGCACACACCCTGTGATCCCCCCATAAAGAGTGTTAACAGGGTAAAAAGGATAAGGATCTTGCCCGCAAGATTCATTGCCCTCTCCTTGAAATTGTGATCAATGTCTGCAAGTTGCTGGTTTATAAAAACTCTTGGCTGACACTAATGAACTCCTTCACATAAGTCAAGATGTCAGGGATCAGCGAGTCTCCGGCAAAAACGCCCGGGCCACCTTATTCAAGGACCTGACGGGACAGGATGAATGGAAGGTATTTGTTGAATGAATTTGTGAAGGAACAACACGTTTTGGGAGGGGGCGGGCCGTTTGGATGAGCGCATGGCTATGGGTCTATTGTTTGTATCGTCTTACTTCCGAATTTATCTTCCATGACAACTTCGCCTTCACCTATATCTGTAGCCAGGTTATTCTTCAGATAGTTCAAGTAGCCATACTCACCAAACCGTCCCCCGCTCATGGCCTTTACGGAAATCATCAATCTTAAGTAGACTTTTCCGATCATGTCCTGGTCCAGGTTTTTCTTCCAGGCCGCGTTCTTGTCCTTGAATTGCTGCAACAGGTTTTGTGTCAGGTCATCCAAATGGGCCTCCGCCTCATCTTCGCCCTGATAATGGATTGCATAGATGGTCTTGTAGGCCTCATAGACGCCCGTGTCGGTCATCCCCGCTTCCCCGTCCAAAAAGAGACGGCCTACGAAAGATTCGACTTCGAAGGCCATGGACGCAACGGCAGATTGCTGAAAGATATCGTCGTGCTCACCGTGACCAACATTGCCCATCAATGCGGAAAATTCCTTTTCTTCTGAACGTTTCTCCTGAAAGTCCATCTTTTCCAGATACCTGCAATCGTCATTGCAGGTTATCTTGACAACCCTGTTCTCGGCGCAGCATTTGGGACAGATAACCTTCTCCAGCGGAGAACAATATCGTTTCCCCTTTTTTGTCGAGCATAACGAGCACTTGGCCATAAGTCACCTCACTTCCCGCTTATACGTAACTTTTCAAAAGGCTCTCTCTCACCCCCACTGATTCAAAGCTCGTAGCAGTCCTGGATCTCACCAAAGTAGAGCGTGTGGTAGTCCCTGTCCGGATAGAGCTTTTCGCATTCAGCGTCCAGGTAAACCGGATCCATGGCCGCTTTGAAAACGATCTTGCATTCAAAGTGAAGACCCGGCGTGTTGATAATCGGTGAGGTCACCTTTTGGGAATCGGCAAGCTCGAGGCTGCATTCCTTGAACTTGTCATAATCCCGGCCGGATTTGGTCCCGCAGAACATGACCGCATCCTGCATATCGGTCATTGGAACAGACACCGTGAAGTCGGCCGCCTTTTCAATAATCCCAAAGGTGTGTCTGGAATCCCGGACCGCAACCATAAAAATCGGTCTTCTCCAGACGTATCCGATGGTGGCCCACCCGATGGTCATGGTGTTGAGTGCCTCTCCCGCCTTGACGGTCAAGAACGCGCCTTTTTTGATCTGATTCATCGCCTTTTCGGCGACAGCCATGTAATCCGCCTGTTTCATGAGAACCTCCTTGATATTATTTTATCGTAACAGTTTAGGTATTTTTGATAGGATTAACAAGATGAACATGATTATTTTTCTCACCCACTAACTTATCCCCGAGGCCGGCCAATTGCCCGGCTTTTTGGCCTGCGTCTTCAACGGCCTCCACAATTTTCTGGTATCCCGTGCAGCGGCAGAGGTTTCCCGACAACGCCATTCTAATGTCAGCTTCATTTGGCTCCGGATTTCGATCCAGCAACGCCTTCCCCGAAAGGATCATGCCTGAGGTACAAAAACCGCACTGGATGGCCCCGCGATCTATAAATGACTGCTGAACCGGGTGCAGTCCCTCCTCCGTTTCAAGACCCTCAATTGTCAGAATATCCCTCCCGTTTGCCTGGACCGCCAACACAAGACATGAGTTGACAGGCCTGCCATCCATAATCACCGTGCATGAACCGCAGTCGCCCAAGTCGCACCCCTTCTTGGTACCGATCAACCCCAGGTCGTACCGGAGCAGATCCACGAGGGTCTGGTTTGGGGATACGGACATCTCATATTCCTTGCCATTGATAGTGAGATGGATGGGTCTTTTCATCATACCTTCCCGGATCTTGCCGTTGGTACTAATTAGTCCTTGACATCGCTTTCAGCGATTATCTATCTGCTCCTCCGTGCCTCATTAAGGGCCAGATCCAGGGTCCTCCTGGTCAACACCTCCACCATGGCTCTCCGGTATTCTGCGCCGGCCCTGAAATCGTCAATAGGTTTGCTATCTTCTGCCGCAGCTTCTCCCGCCCTCACAAAAAGCGCCTCACCGGGTTTTTCGCCCAAAAGGATTTTTTCCGCTGAATGGGCCCTCATGGGAGTGGGTGCTACGGCCCCCAGAACAACCCGCGCCGATTGAATGGCACCGTCGGGGTCGTCAAGGGAGACAAATGCGGCCACATTGACCAGGGAGATCTCCAGGGCCTTGCGCACACCCAGCTTGATATAGCCGGCCCCCGAATAATCTCGGGGCTTTTCCACGGTGATCTCCTTCACGATTTCATCCGGCTCAATCACTGTCTCCCCCGGGCCGGTGAAGAAATCTTCCAGCGGTATTTCCCTCTCACCGGATTCCTTCATCAATACTACCTTTGCGTCGTATGCCATGAGCGGCGGCGGAAGATCGGCCGCCGGTCTTGCCGAGACAAGATTTCCGGCTATGGTGGCCAGGTTTCTTATGAGGGGGGAACCGAGGTCTGATGCGCCCTGATGCAAAGCCCTGAATAGGGTCTTTATTTCCTCTGACTCGCATAGTTCTGCAGCAGTGACACAGGCCCCGATTCTTATTCTTCCTTTTGCGAACGTCACACCCTTCAGATCATTGATTCTTGAAAGGGACACCACATGCTCGGGCGACTGGGTCCCCTTCTTCATGTTGACGATCAGGTCTGTCCCGCCGGCAAGCAATTTGGCCCTGCTGCCAAATCCGGACATGACCTGGCAGGCTTCCTCCATATTTAAAGGCTCATGAAAATCGAATCTGGGTAATAGCATCACTTCTCCCAATGCAGGCCTTCGGCCGCAACCCAATCAGTGACCAGCGTTACCGACTGAATAGTGAATATTTCGGGACCCATGTCCTCGATATTTTTAATACCACGCCAAGTACTGACCACGAGCAACGAGAATCCAATAACCCAAGACAAACGACCAACGACCAACGACCAACGATAAATGGTTAGTGATACCCGTCGGTCTTTGGGAATGGTCCGTGTGCTCTATCAGCTCCTTTCACATACAGGATTCAGGGTCAGGGGTCAATTAAAACCACTGCTGAATTTCCCGATTATCTCTTTCGGAATATTTGCTAAGCTGCTGGTAGTTGACTATAGGCAATATTCCATATAATGCCCTAAGTACATGAAATCATTAGACCAAAATTTTCATTGTATCCACTATTTTACCCTATTTTGCACCTGTTTGGTAACAATGTTAACACCCTGGTATGACAAAAATTCACTGGCGGAAGGTACGTTCTATAACTCCAATTGTCTCCCTCTGCAGGATCATAAAATCCCTGTTCTTTTCGTAATACTCCCTTGCAGTCCCTCCAAATTTTCTGCTTATACCACGCCAGTCAGCGATCATCTGCTTGACATATTTCTCGGGCATGGGGATCGGCTGGATCTTATTTTTTCTCGTGACACTGACCCAGTAATTCCAATGGTGTTTGTTACGCTTCTTGTGATGGCACCTGCCTTTCTGGAAATCACTGTCTATTTCGTCAGACTGTCTGTAATTACTGGTCCTGTTTTTGGCATGAAAAAACCGCGCATATGAAAAGAATTCAGATGAACGGAATATTGAAAGATCATGGAGAATACCATGTTTCCTGAGCTTCGGACTGTTGTTGATTTCAACATCCTGGCACTGCGGTACCATGCTTCCAGGGCCGTTCCAAGATGGAAAAGACTCTGAAGGTCAGCCCGGTACATCATCCGAGCCTCCTTTTCCCAGGAGAGGATGACCTA
>JABMQV010000291.1 GCA_013203065.1 Desulfobacteraceae bacterium
ATTCATATGCAAAAACCTAACCGGAAATTACTGATTAAAATCCTTAATAGCATCGAACAAGAAGACAAAAGAATCCAAAAAGCATGGGTGTCAGGCCTACACAGTTGACAGCAACGCAATAAGCATTCCCGATTTTTAGGCCGTGTGACTATTTGTTTTTAATTCGTCATGATAGTGAAATGTGTAGGCCTGACACCCATGCCCTTTATGAGATAGGTGAGGTGAGGTGGGTGAGCGGAACATTTGTTAAACCAGACACCATAACCCAGACCAATTGAACTTTATAGGCTCAATCCTGACTCAAAACGGTGGTTTTAAAAAAAGGAGGTAAGTCATGGCAGACAAAATAGTAATGATTCACGGTATGTGGGGAGGGGGTTGGTATTGGGAAAATTTCAAGAACTTCTTTGAGCAACGAGGGTATGAATGTTTCACTCCGACTTTGAGGCACCATGATGTGAGCCCGATAGATGATCCTCACCCCGATCTAGGAGAAACCAGCCTGCTTGATTATGCCCAAGACCTGGAAGAATTCATTGGTAAGCTTGACGATAAACCAATTTTGATCGGGCATTCTATGGGCGGGCTTCTTGCTCAAATCTTAGGTTCACGAGGATTTGCCAAAGCTCTTGTCTTGCTGACCTCTGCATCCCCGAGCGGGGTAAATGCATTGAAGTTTTCCGTCATAAAAAGCTTTTGGAGCGTTCTGACCACATGGGGGTTTTGGCGTAAACCCCAGCGGTTATCTTTTAAGACTACCGTCTATTCCATGCTGCATTTACTTTCTGAAGAGGAACAAAAAACTATTTATGATAAATTTGTATATGAATCCGGGCGAGCAGCGGGGGAAATCGGATTTTGGTTGTTGGACTTCAAAGGAGCCTCTAAGGTCGATCAATCAAAAGTTACCTGTCCTGTCTTAGTTATATCCGGAGCAGAAGATCGAATCACTCCCGTATCCTTGAGCAAAAAAATGGCCAAGAAATATAATGGGACCTATAAAGAATTTGAAAACCATGCCCACTGGGTAATCATGGAACCTAACTGGGAAGACATAGCAGAACATATTGCCTTCTGGTTCAATCAAATCAAAGAACAAAGGCCTGGAAGTTAATTTGACCTTTACCAACAAACTGAGATCAAAAGGAATGTCAACTAACAGTCAACGGCAGACCTCTCTATAAGTTCTGTACATAAAAATCAGGAACAGCGCAAGGGAAGAAACATGAAGAGTTTTAGAATCGTTCGCTTCATTGCCGTGACTGCTTATCTGGCTTTTTTCTGTGGCTGTCTCGCCGACCGGGCCATCACAGTGCGGGACAGCTCGGGTGCCAGAGTTGCCCTGAAGGAATCCGCATGCAGGATAGTTTCAACGGTGCGATCCAACACCGAAATCCTATACGCACTGGGCCTGAAAGATCAGATCGTTGGTCTCACAAAGTATTGTGCAAGAAAAAACTAACAATGATTAGGTAACACGACCGAAAATTGAGAATATGAAAAAGAAACTTTTCATTTTATTATCTACATTGGCCATCCTGCTGCTCTTACTCATCGTGTTTGCCAATACATTCGTAGTCAATGTGTTTAGCGGCCGCGCCCATTTTCCTGAAAAACATATCGGCCAAATTTTGACAATGGAAGATGGTAACAAATTTGCGGTGTTCCGTAGGTTAATGATTAGCGACAAAACCGATATAGCTAACGACAACGCTGTATTTAAAGTGCGATTTCAATTTAAAAGTCTTGGGCCATCGATCAACAAATGTCTTTCTATGATACCAGTTCCTTTTCTTATAGGGATGAAAGGCTTTCGGGAAAAATATTGGACATTTGATGAAAATTCAGGTTTTTTCCAAGGAATTTATCAGTGGGAATCAAAAGAATTTGCTGAGAAATATCCTAACTCATTGATTTTTAAACTTATGACAAAACGTTCTGTACCCAGAACACTGTCATATGAGATAATGCATGATACTGATTTGTCAGAATATATTGAAAAGCTTTCATCAGGTTCACAAATGTAATTCTAACCCTGCTCTTGCAGCCGACAGCTAATCGCAACGGCTGAGATTTGACAATTAAAAACCGAAGCCATTACCTCAACGTGGAAAACGGGGCCCTTGACATAGGACATTTTCTCTAACATTTCACTTGAGCAGATCGGTTACGCCGCCTGCTCAGTTGCCCGTTGGCCACGGAGAAAGAACGATGTAGAGAG
>JABMQV010000292.1 GCA_013203065.1 Desulfobacteraceae bacterium
ATCCCCCTGCTATTTCCGATGGCAAGTCCCGTGCTGGCTTTTCCCCTGTGCTGACACGCACCTGTTGCCAGAAATGTCTTGGGTACCAGTTCATCGTCATCCATCCCGAACACACCAACAATTCCGTCCATCTAGCTCCTCCCCAGAACTTACCGCTCTTTCAAGTTATCCATAATAAACCATATGCTTTTCATCCATCCGAAGCAAGCGCTCTATATACAGAATTCTTTATAGCAAATAAAGATAAATTCAAAACCACGGGTGCATCACATGGGTGACAAAGGCTGGGATGTCAGCTGCCATATGAAAAAGGCCTTCTGGAGCAATTTTCCTGAAGGCCTTTTTCAATCAACTTAACCAAACAATTTTAAGAATTGAGTATTTTTTTGGCGGTTTCATCATTGACATCTGTGGCGTGCCTGATGCCCGTCTCCTTTTCTGTTTCCCTGTTGCCGGAGAAGATGTCATCCCGCGAAATCCGGTCAGTGGAAAATCTCCTCGCACCGGCCATCAGTTGCTGGATTCCACAGGCCAATTTGTCCGCCATGGTCCAGAACGCAATTGCCCCGTAAGGAATGTTTTTCATCTCGCGTTTTCCAACCTTTTTCTGTACATCAAAATATGAGGCGAAGATCTCTTGTGCAGTGGTCCCCACACTGCTCACGGTCTTTGGCAATTTTTCCCAGTTACCATTAAGTTTTTCTCTTCTTTCCGGGTGGATGGCCCCCTCTATGTTCGACCCGACGAATCCGGGTATCATGATGGCCCTTCCCATGCAGATGAGTTTTGTATAGGGAGCACCCAATGCCAATCCCTTAAAAATACTGTCCTCAAGGGCAAACCCGCCGGCAAATGACATGTCAACGACCTTTTGGCCCTTTGCGGTCAGTATACTGGCGTATTCATGTGCCTTTGAATGGAGAAGAATTGAAGGCACACCCCAGCTTTGCATCATATTCCATGGGCTCATTCCCGTTCCGCCGCCAGAGCCATCAATAGTCAAAAGGTCCAATCCTGCATCCGTGGCAAATTTTATGGCCATGGCCAGCTCTTCCATCCCGTAAGAACCGGTCTTTAAGGAAATCCGCTTGAACCCGATACCTCGCAGGTATTCAGCGGTTTTCATAAAATCCTCACGCACCTGTTCAACACTACTCAGATTCGTGGCACCCAAACGGCTGTGCCGCGCGAATGATTTAATAGCACCTTGCTTAAAGGCCTCCTGCACCTCGGGTAGTGTTGGATCGGGGTCTACGACGTAGCCACGTTTTCTGAGGAACAAGGCATAGTCCAGACTGGTTACCTGTATCTCGCCGCCGATGTCCTTGGCACCCTGCCCCCATTTAAGTTCTATGATGCACTTGTCCCCATACTTGTCACAAACAAATTCAGCGACGCCATTGCGCGTATCCTCCACATTGAGTTGGACAATCACGGCGCCATATCCGTCATTGTATCGGTGATAAATGTCAATCCGTCTCTCCAGCTCAGGTGCACTCTTTATCTTCCCTTTTCTTGATTTACCCTTTCCGATTTTTGACTTTCGATCCACCCCTACAACATTTTCGCCAATTACGATGGGAATCCCGATCAAAGAGCCCCCTATTGCAAAGGAGTCCCAATATTTTTCGGCGATAAAGGTCGAACCAAGGGCGCCGGTCATAATTGGTAGACGAAATTTTGTCTTGACTTCGTTGCCAAACTCACCCGCCAGATTCACATTTGGGAAAATACAATCATCCGGGTCATCTGAAAGCCCATTGGCTAACCCAGTTGCCCCATACGCATAGCCCTGAACCCTCAACGAGTTGTAGGAAACCCCCACATGGGTTGTATTGTTCGCCCCTGCCGTAACAAGGCCAAAATCTCTCGGGTAAAGAAGCTTTCGGCCCTGGAGACTGGAAAGCCATGTCTCACATCTACCCTGACAGTCAGCCCGGCAAAGCGTACACAGGCCAGATTCGGCTGGGTTGCCTCGATTTGTTGTACCAATCACGTCATTGCTCTTTGAAAATCTCATCCTCAATTCTCCTTTTTCATATAAATTAAAAACAAAAAGGCGTCTTCCCCACTTGGAGATAGACGCCTTCGTCCTCTATAAAGATATTTTATCTCGCACACCTTTGTGCGAACTAATTATTTACTGAAGTTGTTACTCTAACTAATTTCAATCATTTCGTCAAGTTATTTTTTTTAATTTTTGAACCATCGGCCGGCGAAAACAAACTCGATATGCAACCCCTTGATTTCACTGAACCTTCCCTGGGGCTCCCGCCTCGGCCGGTCAAATCTCATCTGAGAGAAGAACGGCCTCGGCCACGCGCCGCATGGATTTCCGGGAGTTCATGCTTCGCTGTTGTAACCAGCGGTAGGCCTCATTTCCTTCTATTTTCCTGCGCCGCATCAGGACTTCCTTGGCCCGTTCCACCAGCTTCCGGGTCTCCAGTTCCTCCTGGATCACCGTGGTCTTGACCATCAGTTCCGTATTGAGAATGGCGACAGCCGCCTGGTTCGCCACGGCTGTCACAAGGTTCACCTCGGTTTCAGAGAAATCGTGCGGTTCGGCCGTAAAACAGTTTAGCACACCGATTACTTTTTCTTCCTTAACCTGCAGGGGCACCCCGAGCATTGAGACCAGTCCAAGTTTTTTTGCCATCTCTTTTTCCTTGAACCGAGGTTCCTTGAGGACATCTTTGATGATCAATGGTTCGTTGTGGGTGGCTACATAGCCCACCACCCCTTCATGCATCTTCAGGGAACGGTCTTTCACATATTCAGGGTCAATCGCTTGAGTGGCCTTCAATCGAATTACCTTGGAGTCCTTTATTTCGTCTATGAGCCACAAAGAGCAAATTTCAACACCGGTCACCTTGGCCGTGACCATCACGATCAGCTTTAGGATATCCTCCAGATACTGATCAGAGGTAATGGCCCGGCTGATATCCATGAGGGCCTTTATGTATTTGTCATAAGTTTCAGGTTTAATTCTTTCCATGGTCAAGAGGACTATCGATTCCGGGATTCAATTACCTGTCGTTCGCTGCAGGTATGTTTAATCAAAAATAGCAAAAAAAAGAAGGCCTTGCAATACAAATCAGCCTGAAACGGCCTTTGCGTTTCAAAGGTCTCGGTGCATCTTGAGACCTTATATCCGAGCCGGAGAAGACAGCCTCTCGCTAAAGCCACTCCAGCAGTCGTCGATGGAGGTTATCAAACCCGCCGTTGGACATGATAAGGACCACATCTCCTGGTTGTACCTCCCCCACCAGGTCATCCAACAGTTGATCGGTGTTGGAAGCGTAAGAGGCATTCACGCCTTTGTTCCTTAGGTCGTCAACAAGAAGCCGAGAAGAAAATCGTTCCTCGGAAGGGATTTTTTCCATCATGGGAGGTTCCGGGATCATCACGAGATCCGCTCCGTCGAATGAAGCGGCGTATCGGGCCTGAAAGATATTTCGTCTGCTGGAATTGGATCTCGGCTCGAAGACAGCGATGATGCGTTGCTCCCTGTATTTTTCCCGGACGGCCCCGATGGTCTCCCTCACCGCGGTCGGATGGTGGGCAAAATCATCCAGGACGAGAACACCTCGCTTTTCCCCGATGATCTCCTGTCTTCGCCTGACCCCTTTGAAATCCCTCGCCGCCTCAGCGAGGATCGAAGGGGGTATATCCAAAAAATCTGCCAAGACCACGGCGGATAACAGGTTGGAGATATTATGGGTGCCATATAAAGGAGTAAGAAATCTTAGATATTCCTCCCCTTCTTTGAGGACCGTAAAGGAAGTGAGATCTTTTTGAACCGAAATATCTGCGGCCCTCCATGTCCGATTCCCGGTGAGGCCGTATATACTCACGGGACATCTCGCTCTCCTGAGTTCCTTCAAGACAATCTGATCGTCCCCATTCGCTATGAGAATTCCTTCGGAAGGAATGAGATCGATCAATCCTCTAAAGCTTTCCACCACATGATCCAGATCCCGGTAGATATCCGCGTGATCAAATTCGATGCACGTAAGGATCGTTGCCCATGGAGCGTAATGCAGGAATTTGGGACCCTTATCAAAAAAGGCGGCGTCGTATTCATCACCCTCTATAACGAAATATGGTCCTTTTCCCAGTTTGAAATTGGTCTGGAAATCCTCTGGAATCCCCCCGATCATAAACCCCGGATCAAGGCCGGCCTTCTCCAAGATCCAGGCGACGATGGCCGACGT
Organism: Desulfobacteraceae bacterium; assembly: GCA_013203065.1. Next base: position 4,215 of record JABMQV010000292.1, read on the forward strand.
GGTAGTCTTCCCGTGAGTCCCACTTATTACAATGGAGCGTTTACCCTTTAACGCGAAATGTCCTAACGCCTGTGGAAAGGAGAGATATGGCAGCCCCAGACGGGAAAGCTCCATTGCTTCGGGATTGTCTTTTGTTATGACATTTCCTACGATAACCAGGTCTGGGTTAGGGGAAAGATTTTGAGGACGATAACCATTGATTATGGGGATAGACAGCCCTTCCAGAAATGTGCTCATGGGCGGATATATGTTTTGATCCGAACCTGTCACCGAATAGCCTTTCTCTTTCAGCATGCCTGCCAAGGATGCCATTCCGGTCCCGCAAACGCCCATGAGGTGGATGTGATTAAGATTTCGCGGGACCAGATTACGCTCAAGGGAAAGGCCCCCCCTCTTTTCCTGTGGATGATTTCTTATTGAGTCTAGGCTTTCTTTGCCAATCTTCAATTTTCCGGTTTACCCTTCGGTAGTCAGAATAAAAAAATACTTGATATATTTTATCAGGCCAGGTATACTTTTTTGGTTAAGATAGTTTTTTCTCTCGAAAAGGAGACACCCCGATGTCAAAAGTCTGCGATATATGTGGCAAGAAACCAATCGTTGGATATAATGTGAGCCACGCCCACAATAAAACAAAGAAACGCTGGTACCCCAACCTCCAGACGGTAAGATGTGTCCAGAATGGACAGACAAAGCGGATAAAGGCCTGCACAGGCTGTATCAAATCCGGGCGAGTTGTAAAGCCAATGGCATAATCCCTTACGTTTCAGAGCCTTTCAACAACCAGGACATTCCTCACTTTTTTGATGGCCCCCATGATATCCTGAAGTTGTCTATAATTTTCCACTTCGATGGTAAAAAGGGCAATACCTTTCTGATCCATGGTGGTATTTACTTCTGCGTGGATGATATTGGCATCCTTTTGAGTCAAAATGGTGCTTACATCTGCCAGAACACCCTTTCTTTCCACACTGGTCACCCGGAGCTTCGCAAGAGATTTGTCATCCGGGGAAGGCTCCCAGGAGACCTCCACCAGTCTTTCGGGATCCGCTTTTAATATGTGTCTGCATCCCTCGTGGTGGATGGTAATACCACGCCCGCGAGTCATAAATCCGATGACCTTTTCCCCTGGGACGGGGTGGCAGCAATTTGCAAAACGGATCAGCATCTCACTGATGCCCTTAACTTTTATGCCGTGATCCGGTTTTCGCCGCTTTATGCGGCCAACCATCTTACCTACAATCCCGGACGGCTTTTCCTCCTTTATACCCAGCTTGGGTTTTAGACGCCCAACCACATGCCTTGGGGAGACCTTGCCGAAGCCGATCTGGGCAAGCAGATCCTCCACCGAGTGAAAGGAAAGCTCTTTTGCAATGGCAGCGATCTGGTCGCTTTTTATTATATTGGGCACGGTCAGATGCATCTTTCCAAGGGTCCTTTCAAGGATGTCTCGCCCCAAATTGATGCTTCCCTCTCTTTCCTGCGCATTTATCCACTGCCTGATCCGGGTCTTTGCTCGGGGGGTTTTTGTAAACTTGAGCCAATCCTTGCGGGGATGCTGTTTTGGCGAGGTGATGATCTCTACGATATCCCCGTTTCTTAATTCATACCGCAGAGGGACCATTTTTCCGTTGGCCCGGGCGCCCATGCATTTCCCCCCCACCTCCGAGTGAATACTATAGGCAAAATCGACCGTGGTTGCACCCTTGGGAAATGCCTTCACCTCCCCCTTGGGGGTAAAGACATATACCTCGTCGGGAAAGAGGTCCATCCTGACACTATCCAGGAACTCCTTGGGGTCCTTCAGGTTCCTCTGCCATTCCAGAAGCTGCCGGAGCCACGAGAACTGTTCTTCGTCCGTCTTACTTGCGATCGCACCCTCTTTGTAACGCCAGTGGGCGGCGATCCCCTCCTCGGCAACCCTGTCCATTTCCCATGTCCGGATTTGCACCTCCATCCTTTGTCCCAGGGGGCCCATCACTGTGGTGTGGAGTGACTGATACATGTTCGCCTTTGGAACAGAAATATAGTCTTTGAAGCGCCCCGGGACCGGCTTCCACATGGAGTGTATGTGTCCAAGGGCCTCATAGCATTCTTTGATGTTCTTCACGATGACCCTGAAAGCCACAACATCGTAGACCTGCCTGACCGTAAGGTTCTGGTCTACCATTTTCTTGTAAATACTGTAAAAATGCTTGTGTCTGCCCTTGATCGTTGCCTGGATATTGAATTCTGATAGCTTCCCGGAGACCAGCCCTTTGACTTCCCTGATGAATTCTTCCCTCTCCCCCTTTCTTTGGGAGATCTCGGTCCTGATCTTCTGATAGATCTCAGGCTCAAGATAATACAGGCAGAGGTCTTCCAGTCTGGATTTCATCCAGTAGATTCCCATCCTGCCTGCCAGGGGCGCGTAAATTTCCAAAGTCTCTTCAGCGATCCACCTCTGTTTTTCCGAGAGGTGGAAACCCAAGGTCCTCATATTGTGAAGCCGATCAGCCAGTTTGACCAGAATGACACGGATATCAGAGGACATGGCGAGAATCATCTTCCTGACATTCTCGGCCTGGCGCTCCTTGTGGCTTGCAAACTGCATCCTGCTGATCTTTGTGACCCCGTTGACGATATTGGCGGTTTCTTCTCCAAAGAGGCGCGTCATTTCGTCGAGGTCGGCATCCGTATCTTCCAGCGTATCATGGAGGAGCCCGGCCACAATACACACGACGTCCATTTTCATCTGGGTTAGGATGTAGGCTACTTCCAGTGGGTGGGAAAGGTAGGGTTCTCCAGAGAGACGAATCTGCCCCTGGTGGGCCTTGGCCGAATAGACGTAGGACTTTTCCACCAATTCCGCGTTGGCCTTTGGGTGATAACTCAGAAGCTGTGAAGTGATGTCATTTAAGCGAATCATAGAGTTTTTTGATCTTGTCTCTTACAAAAGCCGAGGCCTCGCCAATGGGCGCGTTCATACTTTCGGATTGGGATCTTAGCTTTATTTCCACCTGTCCCTCCTTGGCCCCCCTTGATCCCACCGTCACCCTTACGGGGATACCAACGAGGTCGGCATCATTAAATTTTACGCCGGCCCTTTCATCCCTGTCATCCAGGAGGACGTCGATATGATGCGCTATGAGTTCCTTGTAGATCTTCTCCGCTGCATCAACCACCGCGGCATCGTGCATCTGGAGGGGGAGTATGGTCACTTCAAACGGTGATACCGGGATCGGAAAAATAATGCCATCCTTGTCGTGGTTTTGTTCAATGGCGGCTGCCACAGTCCTTCCAACCCCTATGCCGTAGCATCCCATGATAATGGGTCTTTCTTTACCTTGATCGTCAAGAAAGATCGCTTTCAAGGCCTGGCTATATTTGGTCCCCAACTTGAAAACATGCCCCACCTCGATTCCCCGGCCGAACCTTATCTCTTCACCGCACCTTGCACACGAGTCCCTTGGCGTTATCATCCGTATGTCGCCAAAACGCTCTACATTGAAATCCCTACCCATATTCACATTTTTGAGATGCAGGTCATTCCTGTTCCCCCCTGTTACAAAATTTTTCATGCCTTGAATGGCAAGATCGGTCACCATCTTAATTTTGAGGTCCACAGGCCCGGCAAAGCCAATGGGAGCGCTCGTGGCCTCGGCCACTTGTTCGGGGCTGGCCAGTTCAATCACTTGGGCGTCGAGCAGGTTCTTCAGTTTGGCCTCATTTAGTTCATGATCACCTCTCACCAGAGCAGCAACCATTTCATCGTCGGCCACCAAGATAAGGGTCTTGATGAGCTGGTCTTGAGAGATACCCAGAAACGACGTCACCTCTTCCACCGTCTTGATGTCAGGGGTATCCACCTCTTCTAAGGGCTTCATCGGGATGTTATCGGGTCCTGGAAGCCCTTCCTCTCCCTTGATTTCAGCCCTTTCCAGGTTGGCCGCATAATCACATTTTGTGCAGTTGATCATCTGATCCTCACCTGTCTCGGCCAGTACCATAAACTCGTGGGAGTAACTCCCGCCAATGGCACCTGTATCCGCCTCCACCGCCCTAAATTTGAGACCGCACCTCTGAAAGATCCTGCTGTATGCCTCGTACATGACTTCGTAGCTTCGATTGGCACCCGTTTCGTCCACATCAAAGCTGTAGGCATCCTTCATAATAAACTCGCGCCCCCTCATGAGTCCGAACCTGGGCCGAATCTCATCCCTAAACTTGGTCTGGATCTGGTAAAAATTTACGGGCATCTGTTTGTATGAGTGGATCTCTTTCCTCACTAGATCGGTGATGACTTCTTCGTGTGTCGGCCCCAGACAGGCATCACGATTGTGCCGGTCCTTGAATCTCAGGAGTTCTCTCCCGTAATATTCCCACCTGCCGCTTTCCTGCCAGAGTTCTCCAGGCTGGACCGCCGGCATCAAGAGTTCGATGGCACCGGTCCGGTTCATCTCTTCCCTGATGATATTTTCAACTTTTTTTATCGACCGAAGACCAGCCGGGAGATAGGTGTAAATGCCCGATGTCAGTTTTCTGATCATACCGGCCCTGAGCATCAACTGATGACTGATCACCTCCGCCTCTGAGGGGACCTCCTTATACGTTGGCATAAAATAATTGGAATATCGCATATAAATTAATAACTCCTCTCTCTTCCCCAATGGGGAATCCTAAAATTCTTTCAGATAGTGATACTCTCTTTGTTGCGCTGTCTCACTGAACCAGTTTCTTGACCTCTTTGATCAACACGTCGGCCAGTTTCTCCTCCGGGATTTTTCTTACAAGCTCACCTTTCCGAAAAAGAATGCCTTGACCGCGAGCGCCGGCGATTCCGATATCGGCCTCCCTGGCCTCACCCGGACCATTTACCACGCAACCCATAATGGCTATCTTTGGTGAGGCCTTAATATCCCCCAAAGCCCTTTCAACTTCCTCAACGAGACCGAAGAGATCTATTTCACACCGCCCGCAAGTCGGGCAGGAAATGATCTCGGGCCCCCGTTCTCTGAGCCCCAGCGCCCTCAGAATCTCATAGGCGACCTTTACCTCCTCAACAGGATCCCTGGTGAGGGAGACCCTAAAGGTGTCTCCGATTCCATTGGCCAGGAGATACCCGATGCCCAGGGTGCTCTTTACCGTTCCCGATATGAGTGTCCCCGCCTCTGTGACACCCAGGTGAAGGGGGTAATCGACCCTGTCACTCAAGAGTTCATAGGCCTTGATGGTGTTGATCACACTTGAGGATTTTAACGATATCTTTATCTTGTCAAACCTCAGGGCCTCCAGGAGCCGCACCTGTTCCATGGCGCTTTCAACCATTGCTTCTGGTGACGGACTTCCGTATTTTTTCAGGATCTCCCTTTGCAAAGACCCGGCATTGACCCCTATTCGAATAGGAACCCCCCTGTCCCGGGCCCCCTGAACCACCTTTTCAACCGCCTTTTCGCCGCCGATGTTCCCCGGATTGATCCGGAGTCCATCGGCACCTGCACCCAGGGCCTTAAGGGCAAGACGGTGATCAAAGTGAATATCAGCGATGAGGGGGGCCCTGACCTTTGACTTGATCTCCCCAAAGGCATCCGCAGCGACATTGTCAGGAATGGCCAAACGAACGATTTCACAACCTGCATCACACAACCGGTTGATTTGATCGACCGTTGCGGAGATATCTCTGGTGTCGGTGTTTGTCATGGACTGAACCGCCACAGGGGCCCCGTCTCCGATGGGGATCTGCCCCACATATATTCGGCGCGTCTTTTTCCGCTTGGCTTCCATATTCTCCAAGTTCATACGTTAATCATCCCAAAAGGCCCTATCGCGATTCATAAGACAATATTTCTGCAAGGTAAGGGCGGGAGGAGAAGGGTGGTCCGCCCGCTTCGAGTGAACCCTCGCGAGGTGGAAAAAGGGAACGGGGTCTAATACAAAAACATCGGCTTCCCGCTTACGTGCATAACCTTGGGCCGATATGCTTTCACGTCATAAAGCTCTCTTACATCTACCCGCTTTTGACCGCTCGTTATGGTACTCAGAGGAATATCGGTATAAATCCCCCGGCACAGGGCAACAAGGCGACCAAATATGGCCTTTAAAAAAAGATCAATGGCCATATTGGCAAAATTAACCGCCACCATAAGATCCAGCGAATCAGGAGCCCCGCTTCTCATAAGATAGGACAACCTTTGATTGAGGACGTCTTCCCCAGTCAGTCTCTTGATGATTTCGCCGGTCTCCTCCCCAATCCCTCCAAGCTTGCAATGCCCGTATGCATCCTCTTCATCTGACATCACCATTTCACCCCCGATCATCCGGGCACCTTCCGAGACCGTAATCATTGCATAGTTCTTGGGGTTGGCCTTCTTGTCTTCCATGATCAGTTCCACCAGCTTGGTCGGATCAAAAGGGACTTCGGGGATAATCGCCCTATCCACCCCCGCCAGGTAGGCGGATATCAAAGAAGTTTCGCCACAGTAGCGGCCAAAGAGTTCTATGACTGCAATCCTTTCATGCGAACCGGTGCAGGTTCTCAGCGAATGTATCAGACTGACGCCCCTGGTAACAGCGGTGGAAAAGCCAATACAGTAATCTGTACCAAATACGTCATTGTCCATGGTCTTGGGGATCGCGATAACCGGAAATCCTTCCTTGTGTAATCTTTCCCCGAAACCGAGTGTATCATCCCCGCCGATGGGAATAACAGCGTCAATTTCCATGAGTTCGAGGTTCTTCAGGACCCAGGGGGTAAAGTCCTTAACAGAATCACCTTCCTCGAACAATGTTCTCTGGGATCTCGGGACATCCCGTTCCCTGGCGGCGGCCGGGTTTGTCCGCGACGTATGAAGATAGGTGCCTCCATAACGGTCGATCGTGCGAACCTCCGCCGGTTCAAGTTCCTGAAAACAGGAGGTTGATATCTCCGGGTCATCAGGGTCATATTCCAAAATCCCCGCCCACCCGCGTCTGATACCGATAACATGAATTCCCTCGGCTGCGGCCCTGCACACCAGGGCCTTGATGCAAGGATTAAGTCCGGGGACATCTCCCCCGCCGGTCAGGATTGCGATGGTCTGTTTTCGTTTTGCGAACCTTTCCATTGAACCCCTCTCATGGTATTGGCAAAATCTAAAAGGTAAATCTAAATTAGAAAAACAGGCCCATTGTGTCAAGATGATTCCCGCCTCTGTTCGGCAGAGCCGGTCTCTTTTCGTGCTCAGGTTGGATTTTGTGTTGACAAGCATCTGTAAAAGGTTACGATTATCATTTTTAGAAATTCCAAGGAGGATTCGCATGCCTGCTTCTAAAAACATTCAGGCCTCCATCGAAAGATCTTCATGGATCAGGAAGATGTTTGAGGAAGGAAACATCAGAAAAGCAAAATACGGGGCGGAAAATGTCTTTGATTTCAGTCTTGGAAACCCCGATCTTGAACCGCCGCCCAGATTCAAGGAGGTTCTTAAAAAGCTTATCAACGATTCTTCCCCCCGCCAGCATGCCTATATGCCCAATGCCGGCCTCATGGAGACCAGACAGGCTGTCGCCGATTACCTTAATAAGCGTAATCGGCCTAATTTTACTCCAGACGAGATTGTCATGACAGTGGGTGCAGGCGGTGCACTCAATGCCGTACTTAAGACGATTCTCAACCCGGGGGACGAGGTCATTATTCCAAAACCCTATTTTGTCGAATACAATTTTTATCTTGACAACCATCAAGGCGTCCCCAAATTGGCCGCAACAAAAAAAGATTTTTCCCTTGATTTTGACGCCATTTCAGATGCAGTCACCGAAAAGACAAAGGC
>JABMQV010000293.1 GCA_013203065.1 Desulfobacteraceae bacterium
AGAGAGCGCCTTCAAGAAACACCCGAACCCCACTCCAGAAATCCTATTATTTCTCCCGGACTTTTTGAGAAGTTGCGAAAAATATTCGTTAGACAGTAGCAATAGTGGCACAACGATTTGATATTATAAGTGATACAAGAAAAAAGCCGCCAAAAAACGCGGGCTTTTTGAGGAAGACATGTGTCGAATCCGGATGGGCGTTATCTATCTTCAAAAATTCCTAATCCATGTGAACTTCCTTTTCCGCCTTTTTTTCCTTTTCGTATTCGGATTTACTTTCCGCGAGAAGGTCCTTAAATTTTTCCGTATTCTCCCCAAAGACGGATAACAGATAATCCTTTACCACAAGGAACATTTTCAGCAGGAGCTTCAGTATCGACTTTTTAGGGGCAAATTTGATGCCGATGAGGACAACCAGCCCTCCGATAATCGCTGCAAGAATAAGTTCCATCTACCTATATCTCCTTCCCCCAAAACCACCGAATAGATACCATCCTGGCCTCAGGTGAACAATCATTCAGACCCCTTTTTTTTCGGCAACCGTGGTTTTCTTGTCCGTTATTTCACTTTTCTCTATTATTTTCGGCGTTTACTGGACGGCGGTATGTCCATCTTTTCACGGTATTTGGCCACGGTTCTGCGAGCTAGGTCGATATTCTCCTCGTTTAACAATCTTGAGATGCTATCATCGCTGTAAGGCTTCCGGGGATCCTCATTTTCTATCAATTGTCTTATCTTCTCCTGGACGTCGACAGAGACGGCGGGCTTGAAATAAACCCTGCTCTCGGGCAATTTATCAGTGGCCTTGGTTTTTTCGACCACCTTGGATAATTTCTCTTTTCCCTTTTCCTCAGCAGATTTTTTGGCTGCTGGGGGCTTTTTTTCTGCCGCCGTCGGTTTCTTTATCTCTTCTTCGCCCAGTAATTTGAGCACATCTTTGATCTTAATCCGTTTTGCATCATAATAAAGGGTCAAACTATTGCAGGCCAACGTCAGATAAAAATCGTTGATGCGAACATCATTTTTCAATTTCTCTCTGACCTGCCCGCAATAGTCCTGTGATTTGAGTTCGGGTATCCTGATTCGCACCCTACCGGTAAGCTGATGTATTATTTCCATCGTATCTTCCCTAACCTCTTAGAATATCAGCCTCGGGCGCACTTGGAACTTCCAGCTGCGCACGGCGCGGATCCGAATAGAACAGACCTTTCAATCCCCTGCGCGCTGAAAATGAGCGCCTCTCACCAATGTTCGAAATTGATACTGTTTACCCGAATTGCAGCCGTCTTACCGGAGAACTTTCTTTCATGGGCGACGCCTAATTTAAGACTCAGGGGTCTGCTGTGTCTTTGGATCCGGCGTTATGCTTCCCCAGAACAGCCGTTTCCGGACGGTCACTACCCGAGTGTGTAAAGGCCTTTGCCGCCCTGCTACTCCTTGGCCTCGGCCTTGGCGGCTTGGGCGGCCTCGAACTCCGCCTTGCTCTCCGCCATGATATCTTTAACCGAGTCCACCGCAGAAGCGCCGCCAGCGGTTGCGGCACCGGCCAGGGCATAGCCGGTCTTGATGACTTTCTTGATTGCACCTCGGAGAATACTTGACTTCGTTGCCAAAGCCACCACCACAATGCCGCCAACGGCACCCAAAATGATCTTTTCCATTGTTGACCTCCTTTGTTACAAATTCGAGCGAATCAAAATGACTCCATTCTCACCCAGGCATCGCACGGCCTTTCCGGAAGCTTACCCGCGCTCTGCCGCCTTATGTTGTTATTTTGTCTTGTGTTTTTTGGAATGCAGGTTGACTTCCTCCATAGCAGCCTTTTCCGCCTCCCATTCCATCTTACTTTCCGCCACCAGGTCTTTCAGGTTTTCAATGGTTTCTGAAGGAAAAAACGCCAAGGTCGATAAGAACCCGCGGCCGGTTTTGCCTGCCGACTCTGCGGCACCATGAAGGGTCTTGCATTTCTTTACCAGTACTACGATAGCACCGCCTACCATGCCCCAAAGCAGTCCTTCCATATTCGATTGCCCCGCTCAGATTCGTTTTCCGGCATCGGCCGGGTCTGGTTAATAGCCGTATTTGAAAAGGTTCCGCAACAAGCTAATTGGCTGTCCTGCCGGCCAGCTGTTTGAGATTGTGACCAGGTTGATTGGTTCTACTCTTTGACTCCAATTTCATTTTGATCATTGGTTTCATGCCGTTGACACATGCCACCACTGCCGAACCGTTGCTGATCAACGTGGTGACCACCGGGGAAACCAGTCCGACGGCCGCAAGCGCATAGGCCACCACATTAAAACCACCCACAATCCAGTAGCTTTCCTTGAT
>JABMQV010000294.1 GCA_013203065.1 Desulfobacteraceae bacterium
AAGTAGGAACGGCCTTTTGTGTCAAGGGAAACCTCCCGTTGAATACTAGGGTCTCTTCTTGAACTTTTCCTGCAATTCCCTTTTAGGGCTTGAGCACCAGTATATCTTTGGTGTGGTCCTCTATGGCCTTGTCGCTGAACCACCAGTAGCTCTTGCTCCCATCCATAAAGGCCTCTACCTGGTCCTTCTGGTGAGGGCTGAACAACCGCCCAGTCACACCGCCGGGCAGGACGGCGGCTATCTTGTCTTTATCTGCCAGATCCGCCACCATGCGCAGTGACGCACAGTTGGTCACGGAAAAAGGCTTGCCCAGACCGTACCATCCGCGATAGAGGGTCTCGCCCGATCCGCCCATGGGCATGGGCCAAAAGATGGTCAACCGTGCCACCCGGGCGTGTCTCAAGAAATATGCAGGAAACCTGTTTTCTACGGAACAATCCTATTGTCTCTCAGAAATGCCAGGATGGTTTCGGCGGATTCGTCGGGCCGTTCCATGGGGACAAAATGACTGGTTCCTTCAAAGCACCGGAACACCGTGCCCGGCACCTTCGCCTTGAACCGTTTCACTGCGGGTCTCAGGAAGGTGTCGGACTCCGCACCGTAAAGGACCAGGGTGGGGACCCTCAGCTTGGAGATGTAGCGCCAGACATCGTGTGAGCAGGTGGCAAAACAGCGGGACTCCCAGACCGGATCGCAGCACAGTTTTATTGTACCCTCCGCAGTTTTTTCGGTACCGTACGCGATGTAGGCCTCGAGAAAGCCGTCTTTCCAGGCCTTGAACGGCATTTTGTCGCCATAGGCGGCCAGGAGGGTCTCCCTGTCCGGCCAGATTTTTTTTCTTCGGGCAGCCCGGGCCGCGATGGGGATGAATTTTGAAAGACCCGCCTTCTTTGCAACAAACAATCCGGCCATCCACGAAAACGGCAGGATGGTGGGATCCACAAGAATGAGGGCGCGGACCAGTTCGGGTCGCCGTGCTGCCACCACCAGACTTGCCACACCACCCCGGGAATGGCCCATGGCAATAACCGGCTGCCCCAGATGCTCAAAAAAACCTTCAAGATCCCTTGAAAAGATATCCCAATTTTTCAGTTTCTTTGGGTTGGCCGGTGCCCTGGTTTTTCCGTGTCCCCGATCATCCATGCCAAGGATCCTGAGGTACCGGGTCAACTTTTCGGCGAAGGGCGTGTAGATCCCGGCGCAGAACCCGGTAGCATGGCTCAAATGGGCCACCGGGCCTGATCCACCCCAATCGATATGGTGGAATTTACCGTCTGCTCCCTTGAATTCCCGAACCTGTCTCATATCCTTTCCATAGCTTCAGGCCTCAATAAATCCCCGTGACTCGGTTTAAAAAAACACTCTTCAAATTCTGAAATCCAAAATCCAAAACCATGTCTGGAAAAGCTCCTGGTTCAAATCCGAATATCGGAGAGATTTGAATTTTTAACCGAAGAAGAAGGGTTTTCGGTCAAGCACTAAGTAGTCTTCCAGCATAGACATGTTGGAAATTCTTTGACACGATACCCCTTGTTCATCACATGATACCATGCCCCAGGATACTGGATTCTGAGTGGGTTTGACATAGAAACTTTCTAGCACACGTTACCATATGAGCCAAAAGCAAATTTGATTCGCTCTTTGATGGATGACCGCATTTCGCGATTGACGCCTACTTGGCATCGGGTATGATATCGGGGAAAAAGGCCTGCCGCCCTTGGATTCTGTATTTGGCAATGAGGGCCTGGGCCTTTGGCGACACCAACCATTTGGCAAGCCTGTCGGCCCACTCGAACTTGGCATGGGAGTACTTGCCCGGGTTGATGGGGATGATCCCATATGGATTGTAAAGCGCTGGATCTCCTTCGCACAGAACGGCGAGATCGAGTCCCTGTTTCCTTCCATATTTGTACTTCAGGTAGGTTCCCCTGTCAGCGATTGTATAGGCCTGTTTTTGCTCAGCATAAGTAAGTGCTTTGCCCATTCCCTGTCCGATGGAAAAATACCATTTTCCAAGCCCTTGCGGGTGCTGAAAAGCGATCGTTCGCCTTTTGCCCTTTTTGACAATCTCAACGGTGTCGGTTGTGAGGGGCACACCAGTGGCCTTCCATAGCGCCTGCTCTTTTGTATGGGTCCCGCTGTCATCCCCCCTGGAAACAAATTTCGCCCCTTTCTCGGCAATCCTCCGTAACGCAACGGTTGCTTCATCTATCCCCCGGATCTCTGCCGGATCGTTTGAAGGTCCGAGAATCACAAAATCGTTGTGCATCACCCCCAGCCGGTAGGCCCCATAGCCCTCTGCCACAAAACGATCTTCCCTTTGTTTTGCGTGGACAAAGATAATATCCACATTTCCATCCATCCCGTCCCGGATGGCAGCCCCCGTGCCCTTGGCAAAGACCTTGACATGGATACCGGTGTCCTTGGTGAATTGAGGAAGCAGCACATCCAGAAGCCCGGAATTCTCCGTGCTGGTGGTGGTGGACATCTTGATGGTCTTTGACTCAGCCAATGCAGGCATGTGATCAAAAAGATATCCAGCAAAAACAAGAATAATGAGTAGGATTCGCATCATACCTTGCATGCTATTCATCTTTGCCTCCTTTCCCGATCAGAGGACCAACTCACAGCGGGTTAAAATGACATCTTCGTGATCAATTCTCGAATTGCCCACGGCAATGCTGTCACCAAATCTCATGTGATAGTAATTCAGCATAAATCTGACCATCGAAACCGGGTACCAGTTGATTCCCACCGTGAATCCTGCCGCCCTGTTTGTGTATTGAGCGGGGTTAACAAATCCCTGGTCAAGGAGTCCCTGATCCCCCTTTACAAACTCAAGCCTGGCCCCGATCTGCCAAGCGCCCCAACCGGGTCCATTGAGTCTGAAGGGCCTCAGCGGCCTAATCCGTCCGGGTTTGCCGTCTCTGAAAACAAATTTCTCACCGGTCAGGCAATGGGAGAGGAGGACATAGCCGCCCCATATGTTATAATTACTCTTATGGGTGCCGTTCTCAAGGCCGTCTAATTTGACGATCATATACTCGGACTGCAGTTTGGTCGAGCCCCAATCCCAGTAGAGTTCCAGCCCCCCCCTGGTCCGTCTGCCGCTTTGGATGACATTATTGTCCATTGCCATATAGGTGGTTCCGGCGGCCGTGTTCCATTTTCCGGAATTCCACCACTGGCTTGCGGTCAAATTCTCGTTCCCATAGGTGAATGAACCACCCAGGCGCAAGCCCTTAAAGGCATTGATCCCCGATTTCAGGAAAGGAGAAACCACAACTCTACCCGAAAGATCCTTGCCGTCGTCCACATCGACCGCGTTTTTCTTATAGCCGTTAAAATACCCCACCTGGTAATAGAGCCGGTCATCGCTGATAGGGCCGTGGAACATCATTCCAATATCCCGCGAAGGCGCTATTTTGTTTGCGATTGAGCGTTCCATAAAATCGATCCAATTATCCGAATGCATCTCCTCCATGGAGAAGGGGACCTTGAACTGACCAAAGATAAACTGTGCCGGTTTGTAGTACTGAACATTGATAAAGGCATCATTCAGTTTGGGGCCGTTGGCAAATTCCTCCTCAATTCTAAAGGCATAATACTTGAACAGCCTTCCGGCCAAGGCCAACCTGGCCCTGCGGACAAAAAAGGAATCATGACCGGGATTGTCACCCAGATAGGCCTTGAAATCACCGTGGAATCGTCCGCGAATCCTGATGATCGACTCTTTGTCGGCGGTTTCAAGATAAAAGCCATTGTTGAACCCTGCGGTTACCTTGGGCTTCTTCTTTTCCTCCTCTTTCTTGGCCACCTTCTTTTTTTCTGTCGCCTCTTTTTCTTTTGCTGCCTCTTTTTTTGCAGCAGATTCTTCCTCTTCTGCTTGTTTAAGCAAGTCCTCATACTGAGGTCCTGTAATGATGTTTTTTTCGATGAGGATCTCCAAGATCCTTTCATTTACCGACTTTTTCTTCTCTTGAGCGGCAATATTTCCTGGCCATAGAAAACTGATGATCGTTAATAAAATAACAACACCTCTAGCTAACCTTTCCATCATATCTTCCTCCCTCCTTTGTTGAAAAACTTGATATTCTCTTTGGCGCCCCTTCCAATTTCTCGAATGTCCTAAGAACTCTGGGCCTTTATTGTTTGTATTGGTTTGAATTGTCAAGTTATTTCTTTTTAAAGGCGATATTGTCTATAAT
>JABMQV010000295.1 GCA_013203065.1 Desulfobacteraceae bacterium
CCCCTATACACTTACAGAAAAACATTTTGGGGTTATCATTTCCCACATTGGATAAAGCATTAGGCGCCAGGTTCGACTGATACCTGAAACTCGAAACTTGAAACTTGGGAATATGTCGGTATTTCTCGAGGTTATCGAGTTTCCAGTTTCAAATTTCCAGCTTCTCTCAACAACAGCGACAGACCCTCTTAAAAAACCGTATGCCAGATTACCCCAAAAACTTTTTCTTGAAAGCTATAACAGGTGGATTTAGAGTGGGCTTCGGCTCAAATAATGTTTGCCGCAAAATGTTTTTCCGTGGAACCATAGGTTATGAATAAGCCCCGCGAGGAATGCTTTGGGATCCTGGACAAGGTCTTTCCCATGGGAAGGGAGGGGCTGAGAGAAATTGTCCCCACGTGTTTTGACTGCCCCGAGAAGGGACCCTGTCTCAAGGCCGCCCTGGGAACCAAAGAAGGCCTCGCCCTAAGGGGTAAGACCCTTGACCGTACACCGGGCAAGGGTCTTATTGACCGGGTCAAGAGATGGTCTGAAAGAAAGGAGCTCAGCCGGCTCATGAAACAGGAGCAAGGAAAGCGGAGATGACCTTAGAGCTAGTTTGTCCCTACTGCCAGTTCTCAAAAGAGGTCCCCGAAGAAAAGATTCCTGAGGGCACGAAGCGAGCACTCTGCCCTAGATGCGGTCAGCGTTTTGCCATTTCAATTCCCGAAGCAGCCCCCCGCCCGGTCATTGACGGGGTAGCGACGGACAGTGAGTTCAGGGGGCCGGAGGAAGAAACACAAAAGGAAACCTGGCGCCGAGGGGCCCCCTGGGAGGATAGGTCCGAAGTGGGCCTTTGGCAGGGACTCTATCAGACGTTTAGGGAGGCCCTTTTTTCTCCCGGGACGTTATTCAGTACCTTGACCTACACCGGGGGCATGAAGGAACCCCTTACCTTTGGTCTCCTGGTTGGCTCCATAGGCAGCATGTTCAGCCTCTTCTGGCAGTTCCTGATGTTCTCCGGGGGAATCGCTTCCTTTGGTGTACTGGTGTCTGACCAGTTCCCGATCGGTCTTGTTTTCCCGATTTTTCTGGTCGTTGTCCCCATCTTTGTGACAGTGGGCATCTTCCTTTACGCCACGGTCCTGCATCTGTTACTGCTTACGGTAAGAGGGGGGAAAAACGGTTATGAGGCCACTTTCAGGGTGGTCTCCTACTCACAGGCAGCCCAGCTAGTGGGGCTTGTTCCTCTCATCGGGGGCTGGATTGGCGGGATCTGGCAGCTTATTATTCAGGTAATCGGACTGCGCGAGATCCATGGGACATCCTATTTGAGGGTAGTCCTTGCCTTCTTGATACCGGTGGTCCTCTTGATCCTCCTTGCGGTTGCGGTCCTGATCCCCGTGCTCCTATATTTTTTTGGAAATACCAGCGTCTCATACGGATAAACAATGTAACTTCTCAATATAGGCTCTCAAAAACCCTCTAGCCTGCCATTGCCTTAAGGAAATATAGACCATGTCAAGTGAAATCTTACGCTGGATCGCTGACGAAACACGCTTGCTGGCGCTTATCAGTGATCTTTCCACTGTCACCCTGTTGATTGTTGTTGCCGCTTGTATCCTTATCCTCTCAAAAGGGGCCGACTGGATGGTCGATGGTGTTGTTCACCTCGCAAATAGGACCGGCCTGCCAAGAATCGTCATCGGCGCCACCATTGTCTCCCTCGGAACCACAACGCCGGAGGCATTTGTCTCGGTTATGGCGGCCTGGATGGGCAACCCGGGGTTGGCCCTGGGTAACGGTGTAGGATCCATCATCGCGGATACGGGCCTCATCTTCGGGCTGGCCTGCGTGCTGGTCTCCATGCCCATGGACCGCTTCATCCTCAATCGAACGGGTTGGGTTCAGGTGGGCTCGGCAACACTGCTCGTGGTAATTTCCCTGATCCTCTTGGCGACCACCAAGGGCCAGCCGATCCTCGGGAGATGGGTCGGCTTCCTGTTCCTCATTCTCCTTGTTGGCTACATGTACATTACCTATGTATGGGCCAGACAGGGCGTGGCCATTGGCGCAGAAGATGAAGAAGAGCCGCCCTCCTCTACGGGTCTGGCCATGTCTATCCTTATGATTGTGGGAGGCCTTTTTCTGGTGGTCCTGGGCGCCAGGGTATTGATCCC
Organism: Desulfobacteraceae bacterium; assembly: GCA_013203065.1. The sequence continues at coordinate 2,160 of JABMQV010000295.1, forward strand.
CTGCGCCTCTGAAATCGCCGGCCGTTTCGGGGTCCCCGAGGACGTCATCGCGGCCACCTTGGTTGCCTTTGGCACCTCACTTCCGGAATTGATCACCGCCGTTGCGGCTATCCGCAAGGGACATCCTGAAATCGCGGTTGGGAATATTGTCGGCGCGGATGTCCTCAACTGCCTCTTTGTGGTGGGTGCTGCTGCGGCAGCCAGGCCCCTGGAGATTCCGCCCAACTTTTTTACCTTCCATTTCCCCGCCATGCTCGCCATTCTCTACTCGTTTAGGGTCTTTATTTCCGTGAACAGGACCGGCAGGTTCAAGCGGTGGCAGGGGGCCTGGCTCTTGGGGATTTATCTGGCTTATATTATCTCTCAGTATGCCTTAAACATAGGCAGTGCCCACTGATAAACATTAAAGAAAGTGAAGGCTTATAGTGGCAAACGGGATTGACTATAAAAACGTCTTGAATCCTGCCCAGATGGAGGCAGTTATGACCCTTGAGGGTTCTCTGCTGGTCATCGCCGGGGCAGGCAGCGGAAAGACCAGGACATTGGTCTACCGCGTGGCACGACTGGTGGAGACAGGTGTTCCTCCCGAGTCCATCCTTTTGCTCACCTTTACCAGAAAGGCCGCCCAGGAGATGCTGGACAGGGCCACGGGTCTTTCAGACGCAAGATGCAGGTTCGTATCCGGAGGGACCTTTCATTCCCTGGCCCTGAGGGTACTCAGGGCCCATGCCGAACTCGTGGGCTTCAAAAACTCCTTCACCATACTGGACCGATCGGACATGGAAGAGGTCATCCGTTCGCTCGTCCCCGAACTTCAGATCCCCAAGGGCGCCCCGAGATTCCCAAAGCGGGGCACCCTGGCCAACATCTTGAGTAA
>JABMQV010000296.1 GCA_013203065.1 Desulfobacteraceae bacterium
GGAGATGTGGTGGCCATTGTCATGGGAGACGGCTCAGATGCTTCCGAAGATGTGGTAAGATTTTTCAATAAGATCAGCGAGGGTTATGACTTTGTTTTTGGCTCCCGGTTTGTGAAGGGCGGCACTGTTCACGGTTATCCCCTCCACAAACTCATCCTGAACCGGGTCGTCAATCAATGGATCCGTCTCATGTTCGGGATGAAATACAACGACGTCACAAATGCCTTCAAGATGTATCACCGAAACACTATCCAGGGTCTTCGGCCTTTTCTCAGCCATCATTTTAACCTGACCGTGGAGCTGCCTCTCAAGGCAATCACCCGGGGTTATTCCTACACGGTCTTGCCCAATAGCTGGACAAACCGCAAGACCGGAAAATCGAAACTTAAAATAAAAGAGATGGGAAGTCGTTACCTTTTTATCGTCCTTTACTGCCTGATCGAAAAATGGCTTTCAGTGGGCGACTACAAAAAATAACCCCAACCTCATTTACGGATTACCTCCCACTAAAGTGGTCGAAACCTTCAACCTTCACCTCCTCTCTTACGCCTCCGGGCCTCACGATCTTGATACCCTCCTCTCCTGTAATCTCACCCAAACAATAAATCGGCGAGGAGCTGTTTTCTTGGAAGATAGTCTCAAACTGCCCCGCATCCTCACGGGGGACCGTGAAGAGAAGCTGGTAGTCCTCTCCTCCTGACAGGGCCAATTCGTACGGACTAAAATTATTGATTTCTGCCAAGGCCTTGAGGGTTTTGGAGATGGGTAAGGCCGATTCAAAAAGGATTCCGCCCACACCGCTTGCCTCACATATGTGCCCCAGGTCGGACAAGACACCATCGCTCACATCTATCATGGCGGAGGCCAGTCGAGATTGTGCGATAACCCGGCCGGCTTCAACTTGGGGTAGGGGTCTGTTGTGAGCCTCCTTTAGGGCGGTCGCCAGTGGCGCCGGGGCGGATAATTCCTCTTTGATCAATTTGAGCCCGGCGGCTGAATCTCCCAGGGTACCCGTCAGATATATCTTATCCCCTGCCTTTGCCCCACTTCGAAAAAGCACTTCATCTTCAGGGGCTTCCCCAATCGCGGTAACGTTTATCGTCAGACCATCTGGCGAGGCCGACGTGTCTCCCCCGAGGACATTTGTGTCATAGCGTCTGCACATGGTCTTTATGCCCCGGTAGAGGGAATGCAAGGTCTCAACCCCCATGGAAGGGGGTATGGCCAGGGACAAGAACAGATGACGGGGGATTCCCCCCATGGCCGCAATATCGCTCAGGTTTACCGCCACCGCCTTTTGGCCAAGATCTCCAGGTGAAATCCTATCCCAAATGAAATGGATATCTTCCACAAGCAGGTCCGTGGTGATCAGAAAAACCCTGTCCTGATAGGGCCCGATAACCGCACAATCATCACCAATGCCCTTGATCAGCCCCTCTGGAGAAAAATGAGAACCCTCCTGGATAGAACGAATAAACGCAAATTCGCCCATCTCCCCGATCCTAAGGCCCCTACTTTTTATGCCAGACATTTGGGTTTCTCCCTGTCATTCGGTGGCCCTAACTGATAATCAGTTTCATCTCCTTGACGTCTACGTCCACGCCCATTTTTTTGCAAAGGGCCGTGAGACCCCTTTTTTTCTCCCCACTCTTCTCTTTGAAAGAAACGATAATGTTCTTGACGAGATATTTGTTGATGATTTCCTCCAGATCTTCCTCTCCCCCAAAAACAGGATACCCCCTGATTTTCTTTCTCTTTAGGTTCGGATTGTCGTCCATAAATCCCACAACCGTCAGTCCCAGTTTCCTGTTGGTCTCTATCTCCCTGAGGGCCATTTGGCCGCCGAGACCTGCGCCATAAATAAGAACCGGCTTTCCCCCCGGGTTTGCCCTTCTCACTCCTTCCTCCAACAGCCGAAACGACAGCCTTGACAAAGATACCAGTATGAGCATGAGACCCCAGTATATGACAAAGACTGCACGGGAGAAGCTGTAGAAACGGTAGGCAAAAAGGAGGATAAGCATGGGCATGATGGTCCCGACGGTAATGGCCTTAATATATCCGATGAGGTCTATGAGGCTCGTTCTTTCCCACACACCTCTGTAGACGTCAAAGACATAAAACGCCAGGACCTGGCAGGCGATCAAGATGGGCAGAGACTTTAAGAAAAAATCGAAGTTGGGCCCGAGGGTCCCTTCAAACCGCAAGAGGTAGGCTGTGTAGTAGGCCACTGCGATCAGGACCAGATCCAACAGGACCTCAAAAAGCCTTCTCCTGTAAGTAATCTCAATAAGGATAGGGGTAAAAACGCCCGTTCCATCACCCGATACGATAGAGGCCTCCGGGTAGACCTTGACCTTTGCCAGATAGATCCAAAAGAACAGGATGAGAAGAAGATACAGCGCAATGATTACCAAGCTTGCTCCAATGCCCAACCAGGTAATTGAGAGTGCTATGAGCCCTGACAGGACAGAGAAGGCATACAAAACCAGAACCGCCTTTCTTTCGGAAAAGCCAACGGCCACCAATCGGTGGGAAGAATGATCACGTCCCCCCTGGGAAATACGGCGACGAAACAGCTTCCTCATGAGGCTTACAAAGCCGGTATCCAGAATGGGGATAAAAAGGAGCAGAATTGGAATCGCGATGACTGAAAGCAGCTGCACATAACTCCTCCCCATAGCCTGCGCCGGGCTATCGATCATGGTCAGGGAGGCCAGCACAAAACCGATGAAAAGGCTCCCTGCATCTCCCATAAAGATGGAAGCTGGGTTGAAATTGTATAGGAGAAACCCCAGGATCGCCCCAAGATACGCCGCACTCATCAAGAGTACGGGCCCTGAAAACGCATAGGGGACCGGATTGAGATAGAGAAAAAGGAATAGAAAGGTCCCTGCTATAAAGGCGACTCCACCTGAGAGACCATCCATGTTGTCGAGCAGGTTGAAGGCATTGGTGATCCCCACGACCCACAGGATTGACAGGAAGAGATTTATTGTTTCAGAATCGGTCCACCCCAGACGGAACCCAAAAAACATCAAGATGGAAGTGATGACAATCTGGCCCGCAAGTTTGTGCTGCGGGGCAATATTAAAGATATCGTCTGCCAAACCCAGGGCAAACACTGCTGCGGCACACACGATCATGGGAAGATAGGGACGGCCATATACGGTCCACCCAGAGTACATGGCCGCCGCCGCCCACACCGTCATCATGGCACAAAAGATGCTCACACCCCCCAGTACCGCAGTGTCTCTTTTGTGCCAGCGGCTATCTCTTGGCGCGGCAACCTGACCTGTTTTTACTGCGAGCCTTCTCACGAGGGGGGTCAAAATGACAGAGAGGGCAAAACTCCCCCCAAGGACAATAGAGAAATAATAGAGAGGCATCTGCTTCATTAGGTCTCCAACCGCATCATCAAATAGATACCAAACAGGAAAAATACGAGATTCGCCGACCACGCTGACAGCCCGGGCGGCAAAAGGCCGGAGAGGCCGAAGGATCGTGAAATACCAAGACTTATCAAATAGAAAAAGCAGACGACAATCCCAAGAGATATGGCCAGCGGCGTACCCCTTTTCTTTGTCCCCAAGGCGATGGGAATCCCGATAAGAACCAGTATGACACTAATCAGGGGAAAGGCCAGCTTGACATTCATATCCACCGTATATTCCGTGGCATCGTAACCTTCTTCCTGAATCCTTTTTGCATATCGCTTCAATTGCCAATAGCTCATCTCTTCCGGCTTTTTGGGGGACCTGGTAAAGGCATCAGGCCTTTCAGGAAGTTCCAGATATATCTTGTCAAATCTTTTCAGATCGTACCCCCCATCCGTCGTGATCTCCTGGACAAGTCCCTCGCGGATCTCCCATTTGTTCCCGGTCCATAGACCCTGTTTTGCGTCTATCCTCTTTATAACTCTAAAAGAATCATCAAAGAAATACAGCGTCAGGTCCTCCATAATATTTCTGTTGGAATCGAAATTTCTGATCCGATAGGTGGAACCCGACCCCCGATACCAGATATGATCTTGGCCATAAAAGCCCGTCTTCTTGCCCTTGTTTAGTCTCACCTGCCATATCTCGTTCGCCCTGGCAATAGAGTACGGAACAACTAGCTCGGAGACAAGGAATACGCCAATGGAAATCAGTACGGAGACAATAATAATCGGCAAGGAAAATCTGAAAGCACTCAGTCCGCACGATTTCATGGCTATGATCTCGTTGTTCCTCTCCATAATACAGAACATCACGATGACAGAGATGAGCGTCGCCACCGGTACAAGTTGAACAATAATCAGGGGAGTATTATAGACGAGATAGACCACCATGAGACTGCTCGGTGCATTGGCCTCGACAAAATCATCAAGCGAGAGGATAAACTGGATGAGGAGATACATGGTGAGAAAAACAAATTCCAAGAGAACAAACAGTTTGAGGAATTCCCTTGAAAAATATTTTGCTAGTGTTCCCATCTCATCTATCCGGTTTCCAGTTAGGCCATCTTTTGTCTCAGCCCTGCCAAGAAATTAATGGGCCGTTCCTTTGCCGTGCGTCTCAAGAGATAGATGCATGAGAGCAGCAAAAAGAAGTCCGGAATCCACACGCCTATTGCCGGCGAGAGGAGTCCAGCCGAACAGACACTTCTCACACCAGCCAGGCACAGGTAGAAGATAGAGAATATTGCCAGGCTAACCCCGATTCCGGCTGAGCGCCCCCGTGCCCTTAACCGTGCACCCAGGGGCACGCCGATGACACCCATCAGAAACACCGCTACGGGCATAGAACCCTTCTCAAAGAGTTCTCTCACAATCTCATTATATCTCGATTCACTCTCGGGGACCTCCTCCATTTGTTCAAGCAGTTCTCCAACCGACAATTCGTGCGGTTTTTTCTTTCTGGAGGCGACCCCGGCCATGATATCCTTGAGGCTGATATTCAGGTCGTAGACCTTAAACCTGATGGTCCTGGCTGATTTCAAGTCCTTCTCTACCAGAAAAATAGTGCCCCGCAAAAAACGGAGGGTAATGATCCTTTCGTTGGGTTGTAACATAATTCGCCCTTCTTCGGCCACGATGGTGTTTGTGACGCCCTTATCCCGTCTGTCTACGACAAAAACATCCTTCAGCAACTTCTCTCGGCGCGAGTACTTGTTGACATAGAACACGACGTTGTCGAAGGGCTCGGAGAAAACCCGCTCCTTGATTCCCACATTGGCCTCTGATTCAGCTATCCGGAAGACAAGGTCTTTAAAAGATCGGTTACCCCACGGCGTCACAAAGACCCCCATCACCAGAGCAAACAAGAACCCCAGGAAGGAAAGCAAAATCACCGGCCGGAGCATCTGATAAAGGCTGACACCGCATGACTTTAAGGCGATAATCTCACTGTCGGCGGACAAACGCAGAAAGGCCACCACAACGGCTATGAGGCTCACGGCCGGCAGGGCAAATGCCACGATGTCGGGCAACAGATAGATGACAATCCCCATGACCTGAGCCACCCCGACCCCCCGCGTTATGATCAACTCGGTGATAGTGAGCATCTGCGATGCCACCATGATAAAGACCATGACAAACAGCCCGGCAAAAAAGGTGGGCCATATCTCGTTAAGAATGTATTTATAAAGGGTCATAAAGCACTGAATCAAGCTCCATTTATCGATCTGCGGTGAACGCCAAAGGCATACGCCA
>JABMQV010000297.1 GCA_013203065.1 Desulfobacteraceae bacterium
GATTTACGACCTCCTCAGCTTTCCTTTTTTGAAGATCTTCAATATAGAAAGAGAGTAGCCTTATCCGATCACTTATGTACGATTATAGTAAGTGATCAGTTAAGACATTAGAACAAAAGAGAAGGCAGTTCAAAAAAGAACTGCCTTCTCTTTTGTTATCCAAACACATAGAAACGGCTATTTGTTTTTATGACGCATCTTCTTTTTTAACTTTCTATATTTATGCTTTGTGATCTTTTTCCGGCGTTTCTTTACAACACTACCCATTCACTGCGACCTCCATGTATTTTTCACCAAAATTAGCTATACTATTTTATGGGAGGGGATGTCAAGTGCTATTCCCAAAAAGCTGGAACACTACCGTAGACGAGAAGCTCAAGACAAAAAGTTTACATAATATATCTTATCAGACATTACGGAAATCACTGCCTTTTGTTCTTTTTCTCATCCTTTACCCCATATAGATCTTGATCTGCCTTGATAACAAGGGTCTCAGGCGTCATACCTTCCAGAAAGTCAGCGTACCCCATGCTTATACCCAGATGGCATTGATCTAAAATGGTCTCTTCGATCCGGGTCCCTATATTTTTGCAGATATTTTCGTCTGCATCCACAAGGATAACCCCGAACTCATCTCCACCGTAACGGTAACCTGAATCGACCCCTTGGCGGATGTTGGACTTGATGATATCTCCCACACGCTCAAGAAGGTCGTCACCCGCCAGGTGCCCCCGGGTATCATTATATTGTTTAAAATTGTCCAGGTCGAGAAGCATCAAAGAAAGCTTATGTTCCAACCTCTGTGCCCGTGCGATTTCATCATTTAGACGATCATAGAAATGTCTCCGATTGTAAAGCCCCGTCAAGGAATCGGTAATGGACAATTTGCTCAGTTCCTGCCTTGTATTTCTCTCGGTGATTGCCCTTCTCACCTTTGCTTCAAGCTCTTCAATGCCAAAGGGCTTATTTATGAAATCCGTGGCGCCGGCTTTTACCACGTCCACATAGCTGTATTCTTTGGTATAGCCGGTCATGGCAATGGCGCAGAGATCCGGGTATCGACTTCTTGTCACCTTGATCAACTCCAACCCATCTATCCCCGGCATCTTGATATCGGTTAGCAGAATGGTATAAGGGTTGTTTTCAAGTCCTTTGAGGGCCTTATCACCGTTCTCCACAGAATCGGCCCTAAAGTCAAGATGACTCAGCATCTCAAGGACGAGAACCCTGAGGCTTTCTTCATCATCCGCGACAAGCACCCATTCGTCGCTGTACTTAATATCTTCTTTATCCATTTTTTAAAGCCTCACCTCTGAGGGAATTAAATAGTCCATCTTTGATTAACACTTTAACTAATATACCAAACTTACCATTACTAGAAGTAAAATTAACAATTTTGTTAGAAGGAGTACGGCCCATTAGCATTTTATTTTTTTTGCTCTGGCCCTCAACCAAGACCTCAACCTGTTTTCCTTCCAGTCCCCTGTTTTTCTTAAGGGTAATTTGCCTCTGAAGGTGCTGAAGGGTGTTCAATCGAGCGGTCTTCTCCGGCTCATCTATCTTTGCGGGCATCTTTTCTGCCACTGTACCTTTTCTGTCGGAATATTTAAATGAAAAAAGTGAGTCAAACTCCACCTGTCTTATCAAATCGAGGGTCAATTCAAAATCCTCCTTTGATTCTCCAGGGAAACCCACCATCACATCGCTTGTTATTGAAATATCGGGTCTTACCTCCTTCAATTTGGCGGTGAACTCAAGGTATCTTTCTCGTGTATACCCCCTTTTCATTCCCTTGAGTATACGATTTGAACCCGCCTGAAACGGCAAGTGGAGGTGGGGACAGAGGTTTGAGATGTCGCCAAAGCACCGGATAAGTTCATCAGATAAATCCTTGGGATGAGAGGTGGTAAAACGCAGCCTCCAGAGACCCTCCAATTTGCCGATTTCACGAAGAAGGGATGAAAATGTCCACCCTCCCCCCTCTTCCCGGAAATATGAGTTAACATTCTGCCCCAGAAGGGTGATGTCCCTAATCCCCCCAGAGATTAAGGCCCTGGCTTCATCAAGGATTTCATCGGGTGACCTGGAGACCTCCCGGCCTCTTACATGGGGGACGATACAGTAACTACAAAAATTATTACAGCCCTCCATGATGGATAGATGGGCCTTAACCCTGCCTTCAAAATACCCAAGCGTTTGGATAGGCCGGGGCGGCCCAGGTTCCAGCCTGGTAGCCACCACCCTTTCCTTGTCTGAATCGATACGCCCCAACACCTCCTGGATGCTGGAAAGCTCCCTGGGCCCCATCACAAGGTCTAGTTGAGGGAACCTCTTCAGAAGGCTTGCCCCATCTTTCTGGGCAAGGCACCCTACAAGCCCCAGTATTAGACCAGGTTTTCTTTTCTTAAAAGCGCTCATACGCCCAAGAAAGCTCAGTGCCTTTTGTTCTGGCTTGGCCCTGACGATACAGGTATTGATCAGTACAAGATCCGCATCCTCCGGCTCATCAACAGGGAAGAGACCGTGATGGATCATGGACTGTGCAAGAAAGTCTGAATCATATTCATTCATCTGACAGCCCATGGTTTTTATGTAAAAGGTCTTGGTCATGGATTTTTTAGTTCTCAACCTGCATCCTCTATCATGATCCCTTCCTCTCCTGAGAGAGAAGTCATCAATTCAAGGACGAACTCCTCGCACCCCGGCGAGATCTGAATTTCAATCAATGCCTTGTGAGGATCAAGGGTCTTGACCACGGCCATCCCGTCATAGGATTCAATGGTTGACCTGAGGTAGTTGATATCCCTTCGCGCTACCCGAAAGACTCTCTTAGTGGTCTCCATCTTTATTGTAGGTTACTCCGCCCCACATGAGTTTGGTCCGGAGGATCTTGAAATAACTGTGGTCCAACGGTCTTAGAAGTTTGATTTTCTCCTTCGACTTACTGATGATCACCCGGTCGCCAAAAAACAGATCAAACCCCACCTGCCCATCAAAGGTCAAGATCACCGTCTCTTCACTCTCCTTTCCCATCCTTATCTGTATCGCGGCGGTGTTGGGGATGATAATGGGACGGTTTGTGAGGGTAAACGGGCAAATGGGTGTTAGGACAAAGGTCTCCATGGTCGGATAGAGTATGGGGCCTCCGGCCGCCAGGTTGTATGCCGTTGAACCTGTTGGCGTGGATATGATGAGTCCGTCTGCCCTGAAGGTGGTCAAAAACTCATCATTGATGGTCACATCCAGATCGATAATTCTCGCCAGGGTCCGTTTGTTGATCACCACGTCATTTAAGACCTGGAAACGGAGCACCTCTTCCTCCTCTCGAATCACCCGGGTCTCCAGCATTATCCGGGTCTCCACCTCAAGACGGTCGTTTATCATCATCTCGATGACAGGATAAAGGTCGTCCAGGGGTATCCCGGTGAGAAAACCCAGGCTCCCCAGGTTTACCCCCAGTATGGGGGCTCCGTATTGGCCGACCTTTCTCGAGGCGCCCAGGAGGGTTCCATCGCCACCCAGGACCACAACCCAGTTCACGCTATCCGGAATAAGGGAAGCCCTCCCGGCCTCCATTTCTTCCGAAAAGACCTCAATACCCCTCTTTTTGAACCAGGTCTCCAGCTTTCCAGCCTCCAGCCTTGCCGGTTCATGCTGACGTTTATAAATAATCCCCACCGATCCGTGAGGCATTGAAAGACCTCCTATCCTATTTCTTCAAACAGGGACACAATCTCGAACCTGTTCACATCCACAAGCCCCCTGTCGGTCAATTTTATTTCGGGAATTACTGGAAGGGCAAGGAATGAGAGTATCATAAAGGGTTCTTCGAGGCCACAGCCAATATGAAGACAGGCCTTCTTGACGCCCCTCAGTTGACGAACAAGGGTTCCCAGGGATTCAGAGGACATAAGCCCCGCAATCTCAAGGGGTGCCTCCGCCAGCGTATCATTGCCGGCCACGACCGTCAGGCCCCCGCCCATGATCCTCACCCTCTCCACAGCCCTCAAGATCTCATCATCGCTCACCCCCACAGCTATCACATTGTGAGAATCGTGGGCCACGGAGGATGCTATGGCCCCCTGCCTTAGGCCAAAACCTCTTACCAGACCCACTCCAACCCGGCCACTGGCCAGGTGCCTTTCCACCACACAGAGCTTTAGGATATCTGAATCAATGTCCGTGGCAACACATTGACCATCGGACTTCACTGCTTCAATTCCCATTGAGGTAATGATCTGGCCCGGTACAAGCTCGATGATCCTGGCCTTCGCCTCTCTATGTTGAATACGGAGGCTATGGGGCTCCATTGGAGCGATTTTCAACGGCTTGTGTCTGGTTGACTCCAAAGGAATCTCAATATTTTGTCTCACCGGAAAATCGATCAGAGTGCCTGAATCCACCACCTTGCGTCCATTCTTATAGACAAGGGCCACTTCAAAATCCGCCAAGTCATGAAAGACCACGATATCGGCGCAATAACCCGGGGCGACCGCACCCCTACTTTTTAGTCCAAAGTACTCTGCCGGGTTCAGGGTCACCAATTGAAGGGCGGTGTTCGGGTCCAGGCCCAACCCC
>JABMQV010000298.1 GCA_013203065.1 Desulfobacteraceae bacterium
CCCGTGAAGGGGTGTTTCCTTATATCTCAGCATGTTTTCCCTCAGGTGTTCGATGGAAAGCTCGTCGTTGATAAAGGGTGTTGTGATCGGGGCAAAAATCCCTGATACATTCTTTTTCATCTTTGTTGCCTCCTTACCCGGACAAACCGGAAGTTGGGGATTACACAACCCCCAAGAAATTTCAATGGCACATTTCTCGTCCCCGGATCATTCATTTGGCCTTGGGACAATATGCCGCCACCGATCCGATGACAAGACCTGACGGTTGGCGACATTCCGGGGTTCTCTGCCATGAGAGAGTTCCACCACGCATTTTGCAGCCTCCGTGGCCATCCGGATGACGCATTCCTTGGTCAGCGCGGCCGTATGAGGGGTCAAAATGACATTTTCCAGGTTTAACAGTGGATCGTCTTTTGGCACCGGTTCCTGGTTGAAGACATCCAGGCCTGCCCCGCCGATCCTCTTTTCACGCAAGGCCCGAACCAGTGCTTGCTGGTCGATAACCGGGCCTCGGGAGGTGTTGATCAACAATGCCTCCGGCTTCATCCAGGAGAGCTCCTTCTCTCCCACCGCATGAAAGGTGTTGTCCGTCAATGGAATATGGACGGATATCACATCTGAGCTTGAAAAAAGCCTTTTGATATCCGTAAATTCCATCCAGCCACTGTATTGCTCTTTAAGTTTTTTCTGCAAAAATGGATCAAAGGCCATTATCCTCATTTGTAACGCCTCATGGCAGACACGCCCGAGCTGGGAGCCGATGCGCCCAAAGCCCAACAGGCCCAGGGTTTTTCCCCTTATGTCCCTGGGCAGGTTCTTGTATCGAATCCTGAAGTTATCGCTGCGAACAGCCCTGTCGAGGACAAAAAGCTGTTTGGAAAGGGCAAACATCAAAGAGAGCACATGCTCCACGACGCTGCTCGTGTTGACCCCGAGATTAGAGGTCACGATGATCTTTTTTTCGGTAGCAGCATCCAGATCCACGTTATCCATCCCCCCGCCGGTTCGAGAGATGATGCGCAGTTTATGGGCGCTACTCAACAATTCCTTTGTAATCTTGATGCCGGTCCTGAGGATCAGGGCGTGGGCGTCCCCCAAAAGGGGCCTAACGGTCTCCGGCTTTGGATCAGAGGAAAGCACAATCTCGAATGCCTCCTTTTCAAGAATGGCCACTGCCTCTGATTCAATGGGCTGCGGGAGAAGCACTCGTTTTAGTGGGGTCACAACCAATTCCTTTTCAAGCTTGTTGTTTGTAAAAGGGCATCAACGAAGATATCTGCCTCCGCTCACATCCAGGGTGGTGCCGGTGATATAGCTCGATTCATCAGATGCCAGAAAGACGACGGCCGAAGCGATTTCCTCCGGCGTGCTCATTCGGCCAAGGGGGATTTCGGATAGGACCCTTTTCTGTTCTTCCTTGCCCTTTTTTTCCCAGAGGGATCGGACTCTCTCACCGGTTATGGTTACCGTGGGGGCCACTGCGTTTACCCTTATACCGGCTTTGCCCCAATCATGGGCCAGCTGCCGGGTCAATCCTTCAACCCCTGCCTTCGCGGCCGTGTACTGTACACCTGCTAGAGACGCACGCCAATGGGCCGCCAGTGCGGAAATATTGATGATGGATCCCCGTCCCATCTCTGCCATCTCGGGGATTACCGCCTGGCAGAACAAAAAGGTCCCCTTCAGGTTGACACCAACAACAAGATCCCAGTCTTCCTCCTCAATCTCATGGAGGCGATGGGGCGTTCGGAGCGCCCCTCCAGCGTTGTTGACCAGGATATCCGGTCTTCCCCAGTCGGTCCTGATCTCTTTTACAAACTCATGGATTTGAGCCTTATCCGTCACATCGATCTTCCTGCCCATGGAATGGTCATTCCTGTTATCAATCTGCCGGGCGGATTCTGTCACCTTTTTTTCATCGATGTCCACGATTGCCACCCTGGAACCCGCAGTATACAGGGCTTTGGCAATGGCAAGGCCCATTCCCTGGGCCGCCCCCGTAACAATTGCGATCCTGTCCTCGAGTCGATTATTCATATCATTTCCAGGGTCATTTTTCCGATGACGGATGTGTCTTCATCAAGGAGAGAAATGTCTCCACCACCGGGTCGATAAATTCCGGATCGTTGACGTGAGCGTCCAGTTCGCGCACCGGTATCGATGCGTTGAGGTTTGCCCGAAGGGTATCTATAAAGACCTGATTCCCTTCAGGTTCCCAATGGGGCAGGTTCTCTCTGTCCGGGTATGAAAAACCACGCAAAGGGATAAAAACCCGTGTCGGGCCCTTTGACCGGTTGAGCTTTTCGGCCACAACCCTGCCCACCTTTTTGAGTTCCTCATGGCTCAGCCGAACCAGCGTGAGATAGGAATTATGGACGATGTGTTTTCGGGACCTTGTGGCGGGGGAAAGGTCTTCAAGGGGCCCCAAAACCGAGTAGTTAATACTCCCCGGGGCCACAACCTGAGGGAGACCCATCTCCCCGGCGGCTTCGAGACGGTCCTCCCGTATGGCGCCATGGTGTCCGCCCACAACGCGGTCGCCGACTTCGTGCAGATTCAGGTCCAGCACACCCTTGAAATCGCCGTTGCGGATCATGTCCTCCATTGCGATGCCGCCGGTCCCGTTCTGATGAAAACAGACCACCTCGTATCCGTTACGCTCCAAGATATCTTTGCATCGCAGGGCGCCCGGTGTGGTGGTGCCGAGCATGGAGAGGGCCACGGGAATCCCCCGGGGCTTCAGGACCTCTTCGCTAAGGTTCCGGACCATCCCGCAGATGGCACCGGCGGCGTTGTCCAAGATACGCCTGGTCAGGAAGTTGAGCCCTTGCATGTCAGCCACTGAGTGCATCATGGTGATATCCTTGGTCCCCACAAAGGGGCCAAAGGTGGCCCGCCCCGAGGCCACCGTAGAGACCATCAGCTTGGGGACCCCGGTGGGGAGTTCTCGCATGCCCCCACATCCGATGTCGGTCCCCTGGCCCCCGCCAATGCCGATGATCCCTTGAAAACGGCCCTGATCATATAGTTTTTTGCACAGGGTCTCCACACCCCGTGCCATGTTGGAGATACAGATTCCCTTGTCGCCGGTGGCCAGGGCCTCTTCAAGGGACATGTCTCCATGTGCGGCGATCTCGCTACGGTCCACATCAGCGCGAACTCTGGGAGGGGCCAGAATCCCTGCGTCCATGGTGAGGACAGGGAATCCGCGGGACTCTATTCTGTCTTTCAAAAACCTCGCTTCTACTTCCTTGGTGTCAAAGGTGGCGATCAATAGGATAGTCTTATCCATCTCTTCCGCTACCGCTCCTCTGTTACGAGAACACGAGAGAACCTGTTCAAAAACCAACGGTCAAAACGGTCTTTTCCGCTATACCTGCCCCTTCAAGAGAGGGCTAACCTTGAAATGATTGTAGCCAAAGGATTCATCCCCTTTGTCAATCAATATGCCCTCAAATCATAACTTCGATCCTTGATTTCAACTTTCATCTTCCTGACCTCCGCCACGAAGTCGGCGAGATTGTCAGAGGCCGCCTCAAAGATCTTCTCACCCTTTTCCGCGCTTGCAAGGTGCGGATCGCCTATGGTGGCATCCTCCACATATTCATGATGTTCCATGGGGATGAAGATATTTTCCGTGCCTTGAAAGACCACGGTGGGGACACCATCAGTTTTATGAAACGCCGGTCCCAGCATCTCCGGGGCATGGGCCGTATGTTTTTTGGCCCTGTCCATATGGCACGCAGCCTCGTTATAGGCCAGGCACTGTGAAGTCTCCATCTCACCCGAATGCCATCCCACCTTCTCTTCCAGGATATGATTGATTACCTGGGTCTTTCGTTCTGTAGGAGTCATATACCAGGCCACAAAGCATCCCGACTCGTAACGCAGTCGGCGAAGGGCCTCATCGACCACCTTGGTATTGGATGCATGCTGGCTCGTATAGATCAGTTTGTTAAATCCATGAAAAATGAGGCTTTTCCCCAGCTCGTATATGATCCGTCTGAGGGTCTCTCCGGTAAAGGTCAGGGATCCAACCCCCTCATTCATCCTTCCCATATGATGGGGGGAATACCCCACCGGGATCAACGGCGTGTAGGGCACTTCCGCCTTCACCGCAGCCCTGCGGGTCGTCTCGATCGTGGCAATGGAATCACAGGCAAGCGGAATATGGGGACCGTGTTTTTCCTGACTCCCGATGGGGATTAGAACAATGTCTGTTCGCTTAAGGATCTCCTGAACATCTGGAAATGACATCTCTTCCATGGCATAAGTCCAAAATTTTTCAGGCATTTTCTTGTCTCCTGTTTCTAGATGGTTGATTCGTTTAGCCTATGCATATATATTTTGTAACACTTTAGCCTTTTGAAACCAGGGGAATGGGGATACGGAACCCCCATTCCCCTTTTCAAGCGTCA
>JABMQV010000031.1 GCA_013203065.1 Desulfobacteraceae bacterium
AAAAAGTTGGCGTAGCTGAGTTCTATGGGTTTTGCCAGGACGGGATCGGAACCGGACAGAAAAAATGCCCCTACCGCCACAATAAGAGAAAACACCAGGAAATTCCTTTTCGCCTTCATTGACCTCCTCCTTGCTCTTCAAAAGAAACTTAGTAGAAACCCTTTCCTCGACTACCCCCTTTCAACAAAATTTACCAAGAAACCGCTGAACCCCACAGTGCCCGAGCGTATTGAGAAGTTATTCGATTTTTACATATTGCGCCATGAGCTTGTCAAGCCAAAAGACCCTTTCCGATAATTCCGAGACCGGCTATCCACAAAGGGAGGGGGTCACAGGAGGACTCTCGTAGAGGATTTTTCTTGTTTTTCTGTAGGTCGTTATGGTAAAAGTGCTTGCCGATCGCGCAGGAGAATCTCTGCATCGAAGAGTAATGACATGGTCTTTTGCTGGATTTGGAGAACCTCTGTAACCGATGAACGCATTTGAAAAATCAACCAATGGCCTGGCAAGAGGGATGTACTATGTTGCCGGAGCGGCCATTGTGTCTATGATGCTTCTCACCTGTGCCGACGTCCTGCTCCGTTTCGGGGTCACCCTTTACCACTCCTACAGATGGCAATTTCTTGAAAACATCAAGCCAATCCCCGGGACTTACGAACTGGTTTGCTTTATGGGGGCCGTTGCGGTCTCTTTCGCCATGGCCCATACCTCGGTAGAAAAGGGGCATGTGGCCGTCAGTCTGATCGTTCGCCTTTTTCCTGAACGGGTCCGGGCGACTGTCGAGAGTATCACCTCTCTCCTCAGCTTCTTCCTGTTTGCGATGATTTCCTGGCAATCTGTTGCGTATGCCAATGACCTCAGGGAAACCGGTGAGGTGTCACTCACCCTCCAACTCCCTTTCTACCCCTTTGTATACGGGGTGGCTTTCTCGGCAGCGGCGGTTTGTCTCGTTATTGCGGTGGCGTTCTCCAAGAATATTGCTAGGGCGGTTGTCAGATGAGTTTAACGGCAATAGGGATCATCGGCATTATAGTTCTCGTCATCTTTTTGTTTTCCAATATGCCCGTGGGTTTTGTCATGGGCTTCCTGGGTCTGATCGGTTTCAGCTATGTGGTCCATCCCAGCGCGGGTCTGAGCCTTTTGGCCCGCGATGTGTTTGAAGTCTTTTCATCTTACGGGTTAACCGTTGTCCCCCTTTTTGTATTCATGGGCCAGATTGCCTTCCATTCGGGCATCAGCCGCAGGCTCTATGATGCCGCGTATGTATTGGTGGGACACCGCCGTGGAGGACTTGCCATGGCCACGGTTGCTGCCTGTGCCGGTTTTTCGGCCATATCAGGTTCCACAAACGCCACCGCGGCCACAATGGCCACGGTTACGCTCCCGGAGATGAAACGATACAAGTACGATATGGGCCTGGCCACGGGGACGGTGGCAGCGGCAGGCAGCCTCGGTATTCTGATCCCGCCGAGTGTTATCTTTATCGTGTACGGGATATTGACGGAACAGTCTATCGGCAAGCTCTTTGCCGCGGGGATCTTTCCCGGGATACTCCTCTCCATCCTCTTCTTATTGACGATTTATTTACGTGTCCGCAGAAATCCCTCCCTGGCTCCCCCCGGCCCCAGGACCACCATGAAGCAAAAGATCAATGCCTTCACCGGCGTGATCGAGACCCTGGCCCTTTTCGCGATGGTCATGGGCGGTATCTTCTTTGGCATCTTCACCCCCACCGAGGCAGCAGCCGCGGGCGCCTTTTTGACCTTACTGCTGGCCATCTGCAGGCGGCAACTGACCTGGGACGGGTTTGTCAAATCCCTGTCGGATACCACCAAGATCAGCTGTATGGTGATGGTGATAGTGACCGGTGCCGTGGTCTTTGGCCATTTTATGGCTGTTACAAGGGTGCCCTATGATCTGGCCCAATGGGTCAGCGAGCTTCCCCTTCCCAGTTATGCGGTCATGGGGGTGATCATCCTGGTGTATCTCTTCGGGGGCTGTTTTATGGATGCCCTGGCCATGATCATGCTGACCATACCCATCTTCTTTCCGGTGGCCCAGGCCCTGGGTTTTGATCCCATCTGGTTTGGCGTGGTCATCGTCCTGATTACCGAAATGGGTGTTATCACACCACCGGTGGGTGTGAATGTCTACGTTGTCTATGGCGTGGCCAAGGATGTTCCTCTGGAGGTAATCTTCAGGGGGGTCTTCCCTATGCTCATTGCCCTGCTCATCTGCAACCTGATCCTCTTGTTTTTCCCACAGATTGCCCTGTACCTGCCAAGTCTCATGCGCTGAGATCGGTTAAAGCCTTTCTGAATGGACTGTTTTGAAATGTGATTCCTGTTACTGCAAGGAGGTGGATACCTATGGGAACCGACGAGCATACCCCCGTGATCGGGATCATTACATCCCGAAGGTGCCCGACGTGTGGGCACCACGAAGTGGGTGTTACTTCAAAAAATAACGCCTTTCACCCCCTGAAACCCGGCACCCTGGTACAGGTCCTGGAAGGTGAACCTCCAGAAACACCCGGGACAGAGGAACATGTTTGCTTCAAGGTGTAAGCTCAATGCTGCCCTCAGAGGTACTTTTTGACCTCCTCGGTCAAGGCCGGGACAACATCGAAGAGGTCGGCAACCACCCCATAGTCTGCCTTTTGAAATATGGGGGCCTCTTCATCCTTGTTTATGGCCACGATTACCTTTGAGGTGCTCATGCCGGCCAGATGTTGGATTGCCCCTGATATACCGCAGGCGACATAGAGGTTGGGGGAAACTACCTTCCCTGTTTGACCTACCTGGTCGGAGTGGGGTCTCCATCCAGCATCCACGGCCGAACGCGAGGCACCAACGGTGGCTCCGATAAGATCCGCAAGATCCTCCAAGATTTTGTAATTTTCCGGGCCCTTCATACCGCGTCCGCCCGAAACGATCTTGTCCGCCTCTGTCAGGTCAACCTTACCGCTCTCATCCTTGACCGCGTCAACCACCTTCGTCTTGAGGGAGCTGTCATCAAGGCTGAAAGATGCGTCAACGACCTCTGCCGATCTGGAGGTATCCGGCTCAGTTATACTCATTACGTTCGGCCTGGTGGTGGCCATCTGCGGCCAACTGTCTTCAAAGGTCAGCCTGGCATAGGCCTTGCCGGCATATATCGGTCTGGTTGCCACAAGATTTCCATCCTCCACTGTTAGAACCGTGCAGTCCTGGGCCATGCCGACATCCAAATTGGCCGACAACCGGGCTGACAGGTCCTTCCCCTGAGTAGAGGCGCCGATCAAGAGGATGGCCGGATCACCGGCCTTTACAAGCTGGGAAACGGTACCCACATAGGCATCCGTTGTGTAGGTCCCCAGCCTAGGATCATCTGCCACCAGGACCTTGTCCGCGCCATAATGACCCAGTTCGGCTGCCTTGTCCTTGATGTCTGCGCCAAGCAGTACGACCGTCAAATTCTGCCCCAACGCGTCTGCCAGGCGTCTTCCTTCACTGGCAACTTCATAAGTGATCTTTCGGATCTCGCCGTCCCTTTGCTCCGCAATTGTCCAAACTCCCTGTGCCATTTCCCATATCTCCTTATAATAAGCGTCAATTCATAATGATTGATGATTTTTTGCTCGTCCCGCAAAAAGGACGAAAGGTTTCTTAAAAAATCTTCGCCTCTTCGTGAAGTAACCTGGCCAGTTCAGCCGCCTTGTCTTGAGGCGTCTCACCTTCAATGATCTTTCCTTCCACTCTTTCAGGAGGTGGCGTGAGTTCCAGGATCTTTACCTTTCTCCCGCCTTCCCCGAATTCGGCAGGGTCCAAACCAAGATCCGCAAGCGTCTTCTCCTCAAGGGGCTTCTTTTTGGCCTTCATGATTCCCGGAAGAGAGGCGTATCTGGGTTCGTTTAGGCCCTTCTGGGCCGTGATGAGTGCGGGCAGGCGGGACTCGATGATAAGCACCTGGCCCTCTACAGGCCTGTGTGCCTTTATTGATTTGCCATCCTCGGCCGCCTCCACCTTTACAATCAATGAGAACTGGGGGACGTCCAAGAACTCGGCTAAAGAGGCCCCCACAACCCCCATATCATCATCCACTCCTCGCTGACCAGTAAAAATCAGGTCATAGTCAAGGTCCTTTATTGCGGCAGCCAGGGCCTTTGCCGTGGCAAGAGAATCGCTATTCTCCAAGGCGTCGTCACTAATAAGTATCCCCTTGTCCGCGCCCATTGCCAGGGCCGTTCGAATCGATTCCGTCACCCTTTTGGGCCCGAGGCCTACCACGGTGACTTCGCCACCGAACTGTTCCTTTAGTTTCAGGGCCTCTTCAACACCAAATTCATCGTAAGGATTCATCACCCATTTGATGTCATCTCGTACAATCGACTTTCCATCGGGTGCAATCTTGATCTGGCTCTCCGTATCCGGGACCTGTTTTAAACAGACGACAATATTCACTTTTGCCTCCTTTCAACAATTGGTTTTGATCTTGTAATTGATTTTTTATCCTTGATGGTCTCGTAAAAAGTCAAAATCTCACGCAAAGGCGCAAAGCTCGCAAAGTTAACTCGTTAATATTAAAAGATATTCCCTTGACGTCTTTGGGGGAAAACATACTTTTTACGAGACCATCAACCATTGAGATGTGAATCTATTTGTGCCCTCAACCTCTCAACCGCCCGATGTTTAACCGTATAGACGTTCTGTATGGAAAGATTCATGGCATCAGCGATCTCTTCCACAGAAAGGTCTTTCTGGAAATGGAGCTTCATGAATAAGCGATCTCGGGGAGGAAGGTTTTCAATTCCATTTTGAATCATATACTCTTTCTCCTTCCTTTCTAATGCTGCCCAAGGTTCTATCCAACTTGACTCCAGTTCGCACGTTTCCTCCAGAGA
>JABMQV010000299.1 GCA_013203065.1 Desulfobacteraceae bacterium
TACGATTTTCCCGTTACAGTTTCGGTAATGACAGGCGAGATCGATCCGGATGCCCTTGGCAATGATCGTGTTGTCCGATTGGCAAAGGAGATATTCCGACTGCCCAATGTAGAGCCTGCGTCTCACTCTTACTCACATCCTTTCTACTGGGATCCCGAGTATGAACACAAGGATTGGTATGATCACCAGTATGGGATCAAGATACCCCGGTATACCCATGATCCGAAAACGGAGATAGATCATTCAGTCAAGTACATAACAGAGGAACTCGCCCCTCCCGGGAAGCCTTGCAGGGTCATGTTGTGGACCGGTAACTGCTTACCCATGGAGTCCGATATCGCCAGGTGCGATGCCCTGGGGATCTTGAACATGAATGGCGGGGATACGCTGTTTGATGACTATAATGATTCCTGTACCTCAGTTACGCCCTTATTCCAAAAGATCGGCACAAGGTTTCAGATTTATACTGGCCAGGCCAATGAAAACATCTTAACCAATCTCTGGGAGGGGCCCTATTACGGTTACAAAAAGATCATCACCACAATGGAAAGGACGGGAAGTCCCAGGAGGCTCAAGCCCATAGATATCTACTTTCATTTCTACAGCGGAGAATATCATGCCTCCCTAAAGGCCCTTCAAGATGTCTACGAATGGGTATCAAAACAGGATATCGCGCCGGTCTTTACATCCGATTATATCCGTATGGTGTTAGGATTTATCAAGACCCGGATGGAGACCGTAGGGCCCAGACGATATATCATAGAGGGCTATGAAGACTGCCTCACCATCCGGTTTGATTCAGAGAAGGGGACCCCTGATCTAAGAGAGTGTGAAAATGTATTGGGCTATGTACGGGAACCGCAGGGGCTCTATGTTTCACTGGTTCCAGGAAAGAAGAGGGCAGTCATCACCCTCGCAGATACACGGCCCGCCTCAAAAATTCCTTACGTTCAAAGGACCTCCGGATGGGTGGAGGGCCTTAGCACCCAGGGAGGCCAAATCAGATTGAACTACCGGGGTTACGGAGCGGGAAGGCTCCAGATTGGAGGCCTGGAGCCAGGGCAGTCCTTCCAAATCAGAGGGAGCGCTATCGGGAGTAAGCCCCTGTTGATCGCGTCAGATGTAGAAGGAAGTATCCATCTCAAAGGGATCAAGACCGGATCAGTGGAGGTTACCCCCCGTTGAAGATCAAGTTTTGGCAAATCCTCTGTTTTCTGGCCGTCATAATAGGTGTGACGCTGGTGGTCTTTCCCACCAAGGAAATCCTTATACCCCTTTACATCGAGGAGGGGATGCTTCAAGAGGCGGAGACCAGCCTCTCTGATCTGTTGGCCAATGACCCGAACAATGTAAGGTTGCTAAACCTCGCCTCACGTCTTTTTCTTGTCAAAGGGGAGCCAGACCGCGCGATAGCGGCATCGGAGCGCGCCCTCAAACAGGATCCCAGGAAGGTATCCGACCTGACGAGACTGGCCAAACTGTATGAATGGGATCGGAACCCCAGGGCGGCCATGGAGATATGGAAGCGGGTCACGGAAATCGATCCGCAGGAGAAAGAGGCATGGGCCAAGGTGATCGAATATGATCGATATTACGGCTATGCCGAAAAGGAGGCCTCTGCCATCATCAAACTCATTTCTTTGGAAAAAGGGTCTCCCTCAACGCAGGCTCATCCGGATCCCCTTTTGAGGTTGATGACCAGGGAACTGGAGGCGCTCGCTTTAGAACTCCAAAAAAAAGGAGATGATCCGCTTCTCTTTCACCTCGTCTCCCGCCTTTATCTCATCAGGGAGCAGTACCAGGATGAGATCAGGGAGGCTGACGGAAGGGTACCAAAGGATAGGGATGACACCATCTTGAGATGCCTGGAGGCCTTTGTTCGTTCCGACCAGATAAAGAGAGGGGAGCGCTTTGCTTCTGTCTTGGATAAGAAGGACGGCGGAGGCATCAGAAACAGAATCGCACTGGTCCAGGTCTTGAGATGGAACGGCATGGATGCGCAGGCCCTGGGTGTGCTGGCAGAGTTGCACCGGATTGACCCGAAAGACCGAAAGATCCTCCTTGCAATGGCCAAGGTAGGGCTAGAGACCGGGGAGCTCAAATCAGCGGTTTATGCCTACGAGCAGCTAATCCGGGACAGACCTGACAGTGAAAATTACAGGGAAAAACTGGCATCTCTTTACATGGGAACCGATGATCCACGAAAGGCCTGTCTCATATACATGCAGCTGGCCAAATCCACCGGTGGCGGCGCGGCGTACCTGGATAAGATGCTAAAGGCCGCGTCCTACACCGGCGATTTGACCCTCCAGACAGAGGCCCTCGATCTCGCCGCCGCACTGAGACCAGACGACCCGGCCATTCTCCTGAAAAGGGCTGATTTGTATCTGGCTCAGGATCAACCGAAAAAGGCCTATCTCTTGTTTAGAAAACTGGCGACCCTGTCTGGTCAGGACAAGGCCGGTGTCCAAAAAGTTCTGGAGGTTGCCGGATACACCGGGGACAGGACGATAATGGAAGAGGCCATCACCCAGGCCCTTGGACGTTTTCCCGATGACGGAAAGATCATCCGAAAAGCGGGTCAAATGTATCTGTGGATGGACAACCCCAAGAAGGCCTACCCCCTCTATAGAAAGCTGGCCATACGTTCAAAGGGAAGCGCCAAGAACGTAAACCGCATGATACAGGTGGCAGGCTTCACCGGAAACCCGGACCTCATCGGTGAGGCCCTGTCCCTGGGGAGGCGGTTGCGGCCAAAAGATCTGAAGCTTCAGCTCAAGTTGGCCCGGTTCTATCTCAGCCAGGGGGAGCAGAAAAAGGCCATCGTGGCTTACAGGGATTACCTCAAAGGGAATCCAAGAGATGAGAAGGCACAGCGGCAGCTGGCCAAACTCTATCTCTGGACCGAACAGCCTGCGAAGGCGTTGGACCAAATGCAGCAGGTCGCCCGGATGCGGCCCAAAGACAGATCAATCCAGTTGGAGGTCGCCCGGATTGCCGAACAGACCGGAAACCTTGAAACATCGTACCGGATTTACAAGAAGCTTTACGAAGAGCAACCGGATGACCGGTCTATCCAAAACAAGCTGATACAATTGGCATCGTGGACCAATCGCTTGGGGGAAGCGGCTGGTATCCTCGGGAATCTTTCTGAAAAGGATCCCACGAGTCTTGAAATGGCCCTGGCAGCAGGGAGCGCTTACGTAGAAGCGGGCAAGGTGAAACGGGGTATTCCCTTTCTGGAACGTGCCCTGGAAATCAGACCCGCCGACGTATCCCTCAGAAGAGACCTTGTGACCTATTACGGCTGGGTTGGGCCAAGGGAAAAACTCATCGCCCAACTGGAATATTTAGACGGCGGGGGGCTTCTTCAGGAAAAGGATCACATCATCCTGGCCAGGGCCTACCTTGATCAAAAGGACGCAGTAAAGGCCCTCAGGCATCTTGAACATCTTGAAAAGGAAGAGCGCTTGCCTAGAGAAGAAGGGATCATGCTTGCCAATGCCTATGAGCTGGCAAAAAGACCCGAGGCCGTCGTCAGGGTCTACCGGCGCCTCTCCAGGGAAAACTCTGAGAACCCGAAGTTTTTGGCAA
>JABMQV010000300.1 GCA_013203065.1 Desulfobacteraceae bacterium
GGTCTGGGATAAATGGGAGGAAAAAAGACAACATGCCGCCAAAGAGAGGATGATCCTTTTGGGGCATGAGGAGAGTTCCTAAGGGATTTCCAGGTTAAGGTCTCTCCGCCAGTAACACTTCTATGTCCATGGATCGTTTGTCTCTCAATATGTGCAGCGTCACTGTCTGTCCCACCTTCATTTTCCCGACAATCCGGACCAACTCTTCCATATCGGAGGTCCCACGTTCGCCAATCGAGGTGATAATGTCCCCGCCAAGCAGAAGCCTCTGGCTGCCAATAATCACTTCACTATGACCGCCCCGCAGTTTGGCCTGATGGGCGGGGCTGCCTCTTACCACGTCAACCACCAATACCCCCTCTCGTACATCGAGGTCCAGACCTTCAGAGAGCACCGGAGTGATGGAAATACCTGAGATACCAAGCCACGGTCGAGCCACCCTGCCTGAGGTGATCAATTGGGTGGCCACCCCCCTGGCCAGATTGATGGGTATGGCAAAGCCGATACCCTGGTATCCCCCGGAGAGGCTGTAGATGGCCGTATTGATGCCTATCACCTCACCGCTTGAATTGAGAAGCGGTCCTCCCGAGTTCCCGGGATTTATGGCGGCGTCGGTTTGTATCAGATCATCAATCTGATTTCCATCCTGCGTCCGGATCCCCCGCTTGAGGGCGCTGACAATCCCTGTGGTAAGGGTGTGGGATAGACCAAAGGGGTTGCCAATGGCAATCGCTTTTTGCCCCACACGCACCGTGTCAGAGTCCGCCAAGGCTACCACGGAATTCACATACGTGGAGGGGATCCTTATTACCGCCAGATCGGAAGTTGGGTCCCTGCCTATCAGGGTCGCGGAGATCTTATTGCCATCGGCCATGGTGACGGTGATCTTCTGGGCCTTGGCCACCACATGATTATTGGTAAGGATATATCCTTCCCTGTCAATAATAAAACCTGACCCCTGCCCCTGCCTCGGGATGATCTCCAACCAGAAACTCATGCTTAAGGTTGTTGTGGCAATGTTCACGACTGCCGGATGAACCCGGTCAAAGACCTCCATGTGGATCTTTTCATCCGAGGAGACCACAACAGTCCTGGGTTCAGAATCACCATTCGGGCGATTAAAATCGAGATAATCGGCCTTTGGCCTTGCTTCAAAAAAATGAGAGATTTCCTCCCTATTGGACCAAAAAAACAAAAAAAGCAAAATAAGGACTAGCCAGATATATTTTCGTTTATTACTCGTCACAAAAAGCCTCATTGGGGTTGGTCGGTTTTCTTATCAGGTCCTTGTCCTTGTGAACATAAGTCTGGATGCCGAAAATTTCAATTCTTTTTGATCAATTGGGGTTTACGAGAGTTTTTGTTTCTTCCTCTGCAATGAGTTTCATCCTTGACAGCCGGTCACTACCCTTACTATATTGACCTGCCAAAAGGGCGTTCTTATTTTCGCTCTCACCGGGTATTCATTGGGCCCGGGGTCACAATCTGCTGGATCGTGACTAAGCAATATGCCTTTCTGATTAGGTTTGTATATCCGAATTCCTTTCCTGCTGGTTCTTAGTCTCAATGCCTTGAAAGCCTTGCCACTCTGAATGGGCCTTCAGGTTTTATTTGACAGAGGATGTCGATGGAAAGATCTAAATGAGATTTTAAGGAGACATTTATGCCCAGACGCGAAGACATAAAGAAGGTGATGATAATCAGTTCCGGCCCCATCGTGATTGGCCAGGCATGTGAATTCGATTACTCGGGTACCCAGGCCTGCAAGGCCCTCAGGAACCTGGGGTATGAAATTGTGCTGGTCAATTCCAATCCCGCAACCATCATGACCGACCCTGGCACGGCTGATGTGACCTATATTGAACCTTTGAATCTGAAGACAATGGAAGAGATTGTGGAGAAAGAGCGACCAGATGCCTTACTCCCCAATCTGGGGGGGCAATCGGGTTTAAACCTCTCTTCGGAACTTTACCGTACCGGTGTACTCGAAAAGTATGATGTAAAGATCATCGGGGTTGAACCGGACGCCATCGAACGGGGGGAGGACAGGATCGCCTTTAAGGAGACCATGGACCGGCTTGGCATTGAGATGCCCAAGAGCAGTCCGGCCTTTAGGGTTGAAGAGGCAGAAAGGATCGCCGATGACCTGGGTTATCCTGTGGTGATCCGGCCTGCTTACACCATGGGCGGGACCGGGGGCGGCATGGTCTACAATGTGGAAGAACTGAGGACCATTGCGAGCCGTGGTATTTCAGCCAGTCTTGTGGGCCAAATTCTGGTGGAGGAATCTGTTCTGGGATGGGAGGAACTGGAGCTTGAGGTCGTTCGGGACAGCAAAAACCAGATGATAACGGTCTGTTTTATTGAGAATGTGGATGCCATGGGTGTCCACACCGGTGATTCCTTTTGTACGGCCCCCATGCTCACCATAGCGCCCGAGCTTCAGGAGCGGCTTCAAAAATATTCCTATGACATTGTCGAGGCCATTAAGGTCATCGGAGGAACCAACGTACAGTTTGCCCATGACCCCAAGGCCGGTCGTGTGGTGGTAATCGAGATCAACCCGAGGACCTCCAGGTCTTCGGCCCTCGCGTCAAAGGCCACGGGTTTTCCCATTGCCCTTGTCTCCTCCATGCTGGCAGGGGGACTGACCCTCGACGAGATACCCTACTGGAGAGAAGGGACCCTCGATAAGTATACCCCCTGGGGGGACTATGTGGTGGTAAAATTTGCCCGTTGGGCATTTGAGAAATTTGAGGGCTCTGAGGACAAGCTGGGCACTCAAATGCGGGCCGTGGGTGAGGCCATGAGCATCGGCAAGACTTACAAAGAGGCCTTTCAAAAGGCCATACGGTCTTTGGAGATAGGTCGCTATGGATTGGGATTTGCCAAGGATTTCAACAAGAGGCCCCTTGACGACCTGTTTGATCTCTTGGCCGAACCATCCAGCGAGCGGCAATTTATTATGTACGAAGCCCTCAGAAAAGGCGCAACCGTCCAAGATCTTAATGAAAAAACCCACATCAAACCATGGTTTATCGAGCAGATGAAGGAATTGGTGGATTTTGAGGAAGAGATAATCAAACACAAGGGAAAAGCAATTCCTGATGGTCTGCTGGAACAGGCCAAGAAAGACGGGTTTTCAGACCGTTATCTTTCAGGTCTCCTTGAAATCCCGGAAAAAGATATCAGAGCACAACGCACCTCTTTAGGGGTGGTGGAGGGATGGCATCCTGTTCCCGTAAGCGGTGTTGAGGATGCGGCCTATTACTATTCCACCTATAACGCCCCCGACGAGACGGAATCCAGCGACAAGCAAAAAATTATGGTTCTGGGTGGCGGCCCCAATCGTATCGGTCAGGGGATCGAGTTTGACTACTGCTGTGTCCATGCGGCCTTTGCCATCCGGGATGAGGGTTTTGAATCGATCATGGTCAATTGCAATCCAGAGACCGTATCCACAGACTATGACACGTCAGACAAGCTCTACTTTGAACCCCTCACGCTGGAAGATGTCTTGAGTATCTATGAGAAAGAAAAGCCGGAAGGGGTGATTGTGCAATTTGGCGGCCAGACCCCCCTTAACCTTGCCAATGAACTGGCGGAGGCGGGTGTCAAGATCATCGGAACATCTCCTGACACCATTGACCTTGCAGAAGACAGGGACCGGTTTCGTCAGAAGATGCGCAAGCTCGGGATTCCCCAACCGGAATCAGGAATGGCCAGCACCCTTGAAGAAGCCCTTGAGGTGGCGGAGAGAATTGGTTATCCCCTCATGGTGAGGCCTTCCTATGTCCTTGGGGGGCGTGCCATGGAGGTGATCCATGATGAAGAGATGTTGATGCACTATGTGGCCGCAGCCGTGGATGTGTCGCCGGAGAGACCGATCCTCATAGATAAATTTCTCCAGAATGCCATTGAGGCAGAAGCCGATGCCATTGCAGACGGCACCGATGCCTTTGTGCCTGCCGTGATGGAACATATCGAGCTGGCTGGCGTTCACTCGGGTGATTCAGCCTGCGTGATTCCGCCCATCAGCATACCCGCCAAGCACCTGGATACCATCAATGAATACACCCGCAAAATTGCCGTTGAGCTCAATGTGGTGGGGCTGATGAACATCCAATATGCCATTCATGATGATAGGGTCTATATCCTCGAGGCCAATCCCCGGGCATCCCGGACAGTGCCTCTGGTTTCAAAGGTGTGCAACATCTCCATGGCACGGCTTGCCACCCAGACCATGCTGGGCAAAAAATTGAGCGAACTTGATATCCGGCCCGGATCTATTCCCCACTTTGGGGTAAAAGAGGCGGTATTTCCGTTTAATATGTTCCCTGAGGTTGACCCCCTCCTGGGTCCGGAGATGCGGTCCACTGGTGAAGTATTGGGTATGGCGCGTTCTTTTGGTCTCGCGTTTTTTAAGGCCCAGGAGGCAGCCCAGCAGGTGCTCCCATCCGAGGGAACTGTCCTGATCACCGTATCCGAGAAGGACAAGTCGGGTGTGGTGGAGGTGGCACGGCAATTTTCTAATCTCGGATTCACCCTCAAGGCCACCAATGGCACTCACAGGTTTTTGGCCGAGCACGGGATAGACTCAGAGCATGTCTTGAAGATGCATGAGGGAAGGCCAAACATCGTTGATGGGATCAAGAACAACGAAATACAGCTTGTGGTCAATACCCCCAGCGGCAAGCTCAGCAATTATGATGATTCTTACATCCGCAAGGCAGCCATCAAATATAAAATTCCTTATATAACGACCCTGGCGGCGGCGCTTGCCGCATCGAGGGGGATTGCAGCGCACCAATCCGGCCATGGTACGGTGAAGTCTCTGCAGGACTATCATAAAGATATTCGATAATCGGGCAGCCATGGGAGGCCTCTATGGAGTTTGAAATTGAAATAGAGGGACCTTTCTCTGCCATCTCAACGCTCTCCCACCAGCTCAAGAACCTGTCACCGGGGTTTGAGACGGCCCTGAAAACGTCCCATCATAAAGGCCGGAAAGGAAGGATCTCTTTCGTAGAGATTGGAAATGAGTTC
Source organism: Desulfobacteraceae bacterium (assembly GCA_013203065.1). Next base: position 5,047 of record JABMQV010000300.1, read on the forward strand.
CTTGATAACAGGCTCCTCCAGATCTCTCGTATCATAAAAGAGATAGAAAAGTCCCTTTCACCCGAGGCAAGCATTGAAATCAGAGTTCGGAATCTCTCCTATTCGGAGCCCGCCATAGGTGACGGCCAGTTTGAAGAGCCCTTTCACCCCATACCGTCCATCACGGTCCAGCCCTGGCCCCCTTCTACCCCCCGGTTAAAAGACTCAGGGACAATTGCTCTGGACCCGGAACATGCCTTTGGCACAGGCAGACATCCCACCACTCGGCTTTGCCTCCAAATTATGAATCTTATAGCGAATGACACCTCCTTTCCCCGGGGTCTCCAGGACCAAGAAGTCCTTGACTTTGGCTGTGGAACAGGTCTCCTGGCCCTTGCTGCCATCCATATGGGAGCCAAGAGGGTGGTGGGGGTGGAAATTGACCCTGCGTCGGCTAAAGCCGCAAAAAGGAATGTCACACGAAACAGGCTTTCGCACAGAATAGAGATCAGGGAAGGCTCCTGGCGTGTAGTCAAGGAAAAATACGGATTGGTTCTGACCAATCTCGTTGCTGCTGCCCTGTTAAGAAACGGCAGGCATATTCCAGGATGGGTAAGAGAGGAGGGCAGGGTAGTGGTCTCAGGTTTTGGGAAGAACCAGAATGATGAAATGAGGCGTTTTTTTGCCGATACAGGGTTTATCATATCCCAGGATTTCGCGCTTGAAGGGTGGGGGGCCCTTCTTATGGAATGAAAGGGGTGATGAAGTTCCCCTACTCCAGCCCCCCTGGAATCCGAGAGCTGGCTTTACGTTTTGCCTTCCTCTGCAATTAAGCGTAAGTTGTTGGAAAATGGAAAAGGATCAGGGGAGCCAAACAGTAGACAAAAACAGTAGACAAAAGCAAAAAAAAGAGTTAGCCAATTCAGCTAACCTCTTGATATTACTTGGTGGGCGTGGGAGGGATCGAACCCCCGACCAATTGATTAAGAGTCCATTTCATCGTTTTTTCCTAGTTTTTCCTCCTTTATGATAATCCTTGACACTTTCAATAAAATTAAATA
>JABMQV010000301.1 GCA_013203065.1 Desulfobacteraceae bacterium
GGCCCGACCTTATCGGTCTGTCGGCCATGGCATGGCAGTATGATACCTGTGGGAAAATCATGGCCCTCATCAAACAGCTGCTTCCAAAGGTTAAGATTGTCATCGGCGGTTATCATGCCACACTGATGTATAAAGAAATAGCCAAAGCGCCGGAGTCCCGGTTTATTGATTTTATGGTCAGGGGGGAAGGCGAAATGGCCTTTCAACGACTGACCGCGGCGCTGGAAGGTAGGGATCGGGTGGAGGAGATCCCCTCTCTCTCCTACAAACAGAACGGTGGATTTATCCACAACAAGAGGGGCGAGCTGCTTGATCTGGCTCGCCTGAAACTACCCATCCGCGACAAACGACGCCTGACATGGGGTTATCATTTGATGTATTCAAAGATTGAGGTCCTGGAAACCTCGCGGGGCTGCACGCGTTCTTGCAGCTATTGCAGCATGCACCACATGTATGGACGTTCCTTCAGAACCTTTCCCGTTGAACGGGTGCTGTCCGATCTGGATGATATTTACTATAACCGGAAAACCCGATGGGTCTTTATCGTGGATGACAACATGGTCTTAGATCCAAAACGTATGATGGTTTTGTGTGACGCCATTATTCAAAGAAAATACAAAGATTTGGTCCTCACGGGTCAGGCGGATTGTATCTCCATGGCTCGAAATGAAGACATGGTTAAAAAGATGGCCCAGGCCGGGTTCAGAACCATTTTTCTTGGAATTGAGAGTTCCTCCAAACAAAATCTTGAGGCGACCCGGAAAGGCGACATCGTAGAAGCATCCAAACAAGCGGTCGCCAACTGCCACAAGTACGGCATGATGGTTATCGGCGGTTTGATTTTCGGTTTTCCGGAAGATGATGAAACGGCGATCATCAACAATTATCGTTTTTTCCTCGCAAATAAGGTTGATGCCGCCTATTGCCAGATACTCACGCCGTATCCCAAGACGCAACTAAGAGAAGACTTGATCCAACAGGGCCTTGTAACCAACAGGGACAATTATCGATGGTATAGTGGTCTCCAGGCGAATATCAAGACCAGATATCTTGATTCGGACCAGCTTCAATATCTTGTGTGGTACCATCGCCAGAAAATCTTGGGATGGTGGGACCCTTCGCCCTATGCACGAAAAAAGATGAGGGTGTGGACCGGAATCTGGATCTACGCCTTAAAACCCATAATGAAACTGGTATTCAACCGCCGATTGAAGAGATACGGATGGGAGGGCCGCTATCAACGTGAGATGGCGCGAATTTCAAGAATGAATGTTTTCACAGATCTTGAGACGTTGCGATAAATCAACGCACATATCATTATGTTCCAACTTATCACCTGCAATCAGAAAAATAGGGATTTACGAACCCGGATTTTTTTGTCTGGTATTGGGCTGCTTTACCCAGATTTATCACAGGTTTTATGAAAGAGGGTGATTCCAAGGAGAAGTTGTTGGAGACGATGTAGCAGTATTGACCATCAAGTAGCTAAAATCAGGCACCTGTGGTTAAACATGGACGGTCTTTCCGGTGTTTCGTGTAAATGGGGTGCCCTGGCAATGACCTTATCGATAACAGGGGGGAACAACATGTACAAGAAAGCCTTTTTGATCGTTACGGTGCTTTGTGTGGCGACGTTTTTCACAATGGCCAATGCCAAAGAGTACATTGTTAAAGACTATGTGTTTACATGGTACGTAACCAAGTTGGCTGATGTAACGGTCGAGATTCAGAAAACTCCCAGGGGTGTTTCCGTGATTCTGGCAAGTCCGGGGGGAAAGCTCGGACGTCTGTTCATCCCGCCTTCTCAGACCAAGGCGATTGGTGAAGTGTTGAGCAAAACCGAGGAGTACTACATTAAACAGAAAAACAGCGAAGAAATGGAGGCCAGGGACGTGGTTCCTGCGGGGGATTACAAGGTAACCTTTTCATCATCCAAGAGCGGGAGTTTCGTGGTTACGGTCACGACCGCCGCTGCCTTCAGTTCCGCCGTGTTGATGAACAAGAATCAGGCGCTGAGAATCGGAAAATACCTGATTGATGCCCAAGAGATGGCTGCTCTGGTGGATGAGCGCATCAACCCATAAGTCCAGATCGCCCGTCTCACTCAACCCCCCGTTACTGCGAAGTATCTGACTGCGTTCGGGCATGCACAGAGAGGTGGGGGGACGGATAAGATAGAGGGTTGTCTTTGTGGAAGAGATTTATTCCAAAAAATCGGGGAGGTTGGCTGTTGTCAATATCGGGACATTGGTATCCGGTGATCTGAAAGAAGGCGTCCTCGATACCGATTCTCTTGTTTGCGAAAACGGCATCATAACATCCATGGGCAACGGACTGGATGTTTCGAATGCAGACGTCGTGGTTGATGCAAAAAACACCACGCTCATCCCAGGACTCATTGACTCACACTGCCATATCGTGCTGGGGGATTACACGCCAAGGCAAAAGCAAGTTGATTTCCTTGACTCCTATGTCCACGGAGGAATCACAAGTGTCGTCACGGCTGGAGAGGGTGTGCATGCTCCGGGTCTGCCGCACGATCCGGTGGCTGTCAAGGCGCTCGCCATAGCCGCCTTCAAGTGCTTTGAAAATTTTCATCCTAACGGGATGAAGATACATGCAGGCTCAGTCATTTTGGAACCGGGGCTCACAGAGGAGGATTTTGCTGAGATGGCCGAGGTTGGTGTCCGCTATGCAAAATTCGGGTTTGGCGGGTACCCGGACCCCCGTGACGGAGAGCCTGAAGTTCGCCGTGCGCAGAAACATGGCCTTTGTGTGATGGCCCACAGCGGAGGGGCTTCTGTTCCAGGATCAATCCCCATAAACCATGAGGTCCTGTTTCAGCTCAACGTTGATGTTTGCGGCCACATCAACGGCGGTACAACGTCTCTGGATGATGAAGGGGTGGCATCTCTTATCAGGGAAAGTGAAATGGCACTCCAGATCGTTCAGGCAGGGAATCTTCGTTCGGCTCTTTACATTCTTGAGGTAGCGCGTCTCCACAATGCCCTCCATCGAATTTGTCTTGGCAGTGATACCCCTACAGGTACCGGTGTGATGCCACTGGGAATAATGAAGACCATTTGTGAACTGGCCTCTTTGGGAGACATGCGACCTGAGGACGCAATTGCCCTGGCCACCGGAAACAACTGTCGAATTTTTGGACTCAAGACCGGAACAATTGACGTGGGTAGACCGGCAGACTTCGTCATCTGCGATGCGCCTTCCGGTTCAACGGCCCAAGATGCCTTGGGAGCCATTTCTCGAGGGGACATTCCCGGGATATCCTGTATCGTGATTGATGGCCATGTGCAGGTCCGTCGCAGCCGTAACACCCCCCTTGCATCACGCCTCGCCTCTTTTCGGGAGTTGAACCCGATACACTGATATTGCCAGCCGTCTCACAAGGCCCCCGGCTTTGGTTAGAAACGCTACATGACCCCTCAATAGCTTGCTCAAATTATCTAAAAGGAGGCTCCTCCCGATTCTCATGTTTCATTCCCACAACACCCCGGCCCCTCACATTCTGTAAGGTGATGGGTACATACAGTGAGGCCAACTTCCTAAATTATATGTCTGTTATTGAGATGCTCCAACACGCTTGACAAATGACAGGTAGTTCGTCTATTCATAAACTCGTTGTCACGCTCTTAAACGGCGGCCCCTTACCGCAGCGACTTCGCCTGTTCCACCTGTTGAGGGCTCTACCGGAGCGGGATAATCCGAGGGTGAGTGTCAGGTTAAAAAACGAGGGTTTTTCTCACTATTTTAATCGGTGAGCAGGCAATGCCAAGGAATGCGACAATGGAGAAATCAAAACTGCCACTGGAAGGAATCAAGGTTCTGGATCTCACAACCTCCTATGCCGGCCCATTCTGCACAATGTTCTTGGCTGACATGGGAGCGGAGGTCGTCAAGATTGAAGAGCCCAAACAGGGAGATGACAGCCGTTATTGGGGCCCGCCGTTCTATAAGGGGGCCAGTCCATGGTATCTGAGCGCCAATCGAAACAAACGCAGTATCTCTCTGAATATCCGCGACCCGGAAGGGAAAGAGATTCTGAAACAGCTTATTTCGAAGGCGGATGTATTTGTGGTCAGTCTTGCCTTGAGGGCTTTGGAGAAACTAGGCCTTTCCTATGAAAACCTGAAGAAACTGAACCCGGCCCTCGTCTATTGTTCCATCACCGGTTTCGGACATACAGGACCCTACAGATATCGCCTTTGCTACGACTTGATCTCGGAAGGGATAGGCGGTGTTATGGGCGTCACCGGAGATAACGACCATCCTGAAAAGGTGGGTACTGCCGCCGGGGATATCCTGGCTGCTCACCAGGCCTGCTTTGCCATTGTCTCCTGCCTCTATCGACGGACGTTTACGGGCCAAGGTGATTTTATCGATGTCTGTCTGGTGGACAGCATTATCTCCTTTGTTACGCCCAGGGTCGTGAGCTATCTGTCTACCGGAGAGCTGCCGTGTCCTGATGCCAACCGGAGCAGCCCCATTGCCATCTACCAACCCCTCCAGACAAGAGACGGCCATCTGAACGTGGGTATCGGGAACGACCGGATATGGGAAAGGGCCTGTAAACTCCTTGGGCTTGAGGAGTTGCTGGAGGTAGCAGCTTATAAGACCAATGAAAGCAGAAAGATCAACAGATCGGAAATCGTGCCCAGGCTTGAGGAGGTCCTTCGGACAAGGGATACCCAGTACTGGTTTGATTATCTATCGGAAAATGGCGTTCCGTGCGGCCCCATTAACTATATAGATGGTGTCGTGGAGGACCCCCACATCCGATCGCGAGGGATGCTTTTCGACTTGGAAGATGAGAAGCTGGGAACGGTTCCCCAGGTCGGATCCCCATGGAAGCTGGGCGAGACTCGGGAAAAAGCTCATAAGGCTCCTCCCCGCATCGGGGAACATGATGAAGAGGTTTACGAGGAATGGCTGGATCTGAAGCCGGAGGACCTTAAGGGCCTCAGGAGTTCTGGAGTTATTAGATGAGCATGATGTAAATTCGATATGGATTGAAAGGGGAGGGTGATGGAACATAAATACGAAGATATTCTTTACGACAAAAAGAATAAGGTGGCCCGGATTATTTTCAACCGGCCTGAAGCCGCGAACATGTTTCGAGCAACAACCCTTCGTGAATTAAAAGATGCGCTGGAAGATTCGCGGATGGATGATGCCGTGCGGGTGGTTGTTATATCCGGCGCAGGGGGAAAGTTTTTCTGCATCGGTGGAGATAAGGCGGATCTTCCAAAGACACATTCCTACAAAGGGGTCATTCCCGTCATGGATGTGTATGATCTTATCGACAAGCATCCCAAGCCGGTGATTGCCGCCGTGGATGGCTTTGCCGTAGGGGGGGGCAATGTCTTTCAAGTGGTTTGTGATTTTACCATCGCCACGGATCGGTCGGTTTTCAGACAGGTGGGGCCTATGATGGGGAGCTTTGATGCCGGGTATGGGACCTGGTACCTGGAGGATCTGGTTGGCAAGAAAAAGGCCAAGGAGATGTGGATGCTGGGCAAAAAGTATACGGCCCAGGAGGCACTTGCCATGGGCCTTGTGAATGTGGTTGTGCCCCCGGACGAACTGGAAGCCGAGGTGGATCGCTGGTGCCAGCAGCTCATCAGGCGGGGTCCACAGGCCCTTTATGCGATCAAGGCCTCTTTTTTAGCCAAACATGGGGGCGTTGCCGGTTTCACCCGGGTCGCCCATGACCTGCTCCTCTCCTATTATCTTGACTCAAAGGAGGCTAAGGAGCTGTTCGCGTCGTTTAACGAGAAACGCGACCCCGATGAGGAGGATTTTTATAAATAGGGTTGCTTTGGTGTGAGGAGTTGGAAGATGGAGCAGGAATTTTTCTCAATCGAACGGAAGCAGGCGGTGGAGATTCTGACCATTACCCGGCCTGAGGTGTTGAATGCCCTCAACTTTGGATTGCTGAGGGACCTGAAGGAGGCCTTTGTTCGTTTCAAAGGCGATCCCGAGGGAAGGGTTCTGATCATCACGGGACAGGGGGAGAAGGCCTTTTGCGCGGGTGCGGACATTCCGGAGCTTCTCGGCCGTCACATATTTGAGCAGAAACAGGGCATGCTTTTGGGGCAGGAGGTCTTTACTGCCCTGGAGGGGCTCGGCAAACCAAGCATTGCGGCCATCAACGGGTATGCTCTGGGAGGCGGGTTGGAGATGGCCCTTGCCTGCACCTTCCGCCTTGCCTCACCAAACGCACGCCTTGGTCTGCCCGAAATCAACCTTGGCCTTATACCGGGATATGGCGGGACACAGCGGTTAACGCGATTGGCCGGCCAGGCAAAGACGCTGCAGATGGTCCTGACCGGAAAACCTATCAAGGCAGACGAAGCCCTGCAACTCGGGCTGGTTTCCAAGGTGGTGGAACAAGAGAAGCTGATGGATGAATGTTTGAGCTTGGCCGGTCAACTCTGCAAGAAAAGCCCCCTCACCCTCTCCCTGGCCATGGAGGCCGTGCTGAGGGGGCGGGACGTCACGATGA
>JABMQV010000032.1 GCA_013203065.1 Desulfobacteraceae bacterium
ACCGAGGCCGTAATGGCCTATGTCGTTGAACTCAAACTGTGTGGCAACGGGAAGAACCACATCCGCGAGCGAGGCCGTGGGGGTCATAAATATGTCGGCGACAACGAGAAAATCGAGTTTATTTATGGCGTTAAAGGTCATGCGACTGTCTGCGTAGGCCAGCAGGGGATTGGAGCACTGCACATAGGCGCCCTTGACCGGATAAGGAGTCTCTTCAATGATCGCCTTTCTCAAAAAGGCGGGGGGCACGGTCATGAGTTTGGGAATGGTGTGATGAAAGGTATGGATCATCTCTTTCCATTTTGTAGGCAAGAGATCGGCCCTGACGAACTTTCCCAATGGCAGGATCTTGGGTTCGTTTGCCTGTACGTTTCCACCCGGAACGTCTAAATTCCCGCATATTGCCATGAGAGAGACAAGCGCCCTTGCAGTGTCAAAGGTGCTAATGTGTTGTTCTATTGCATTTCCCCACTGTATTGCGGCCGGCCGGGACCGGGCATACATGCGTGCGGCCTCCCGGATGAGGTCCGGCTCAACCCACGTGATCTCTGACATTTTCTCAGGCGCATAATCCCTGACATGATTGGTCAATTCTTCAAACCCATGGGTCCAGTTTTCAACAAAATCCTTATCAAAAAGCTCTTCTTCTATAATAACATTTAAAAACGCCAAGGCTAACGCATTATCAGTGCCAGGTCTTAATTGGAGCCATATTCTAGCCTTTTTAGCCAATTCTGTTTGTCTCGGGTCAACCACAATCAATTCCGTCCCACTCTTGATCTGCTCTAAGAGGAGACTGGATATTTCGCCCTCCTCATTGGTGCTGGTCGGGTTGCTCCCCCATACCATCATAAGCTTGCTCTTGTGGTGAAAATCAGCCACAGGATAGAACCCGCAGGTATGCAGCCCGGTAACCTCTCTTGGGGCATGGCATACGTCCTGGACAGACACCACATTGGGAGAGCCAAACATATTGGCCAAACGGATCAACACAAAATGTTCTATCCCCTTTGGCATCCCCTGGCAGAAGGCAACTCCCTTAGCCCCATAACGTTCCTTAATGCCCTGAAAATTTTCACTGATCGTCTCCATGGCCTCTGGCCAGGAAACCCTCTCCCACCGGCCCTCTCCACGTTCCCCGACCCTTCTTAATGGGTGTTTAAGCCTGTCAGGATGCGTGAGGCGGTCAGGGGATGCCAGACCCTTGGGACAGATATAGCCCTTGTTCAAGAAACCATCTGGATCCCCCTTTACCCGGACAATCGTATTATCTCTTACACCCACTGATATAGCACATCCGCCATGATCCATTCGTGCGCAGTGCGTCTTTACCCACTTAATATCGTTGTCCATTTTTTCTGCCATCCTTAATAAAACAGTTCACAAGAGGCAATCGGTAACAATTTCTGCCACGTCCTTGACCGCCAGCCTGTCATCTAACTCTTCAGCTTTAACTGCATCATCTAACATCTTGGCACATTGGGGACATGCAACCGCGATGATCTCGACGCCCGTATCCAGGGCTTCTTTAACCCTGATCCTGGCAGGGCTATCCTCTCCCCCCCCTAAGATGTCCGTAAAGAAATTCCCACCCCCGCCCCCGCAGCAAAAGGCATTCCCTTTGCTCCTCTCCATTTCGACCAGTTCAAGGCCCGGGACAGCCTTGAGGATTTCTCGCGGGGCATTATATTCGGCATTGTGTCGCCCTAAGTAACAGGGGTCGTGGTAGGTAACCTTGGCGTTACATTCTTTCAAAGAGATATTGTCTGCCTGCATCAACGGTGCTAAGACCTGTGTATAATGATAGACCTCGAATTTACCGCCAAAGCCGGGATAGTCATTTTTAAAGACATTGAAGGCATGGGGATCGAGGGTGATGATTTTTTTAGCGCCAAGATCCTTGAATGAAGCGATATTCTGTTCGGCCAGAAACTGGAAAAGCCCTGCTTCTCCGAGGGCACGGACCTCGTTTCCGTCGCAATTTTCCTTATCCCCGAGGATCCCAATAGAAACTCCGGCTTTCAAGAGAAGATTGCCCACTGACCTGGCGATCTTTTTGGCCCTTTCATCGTATGAACCCACACAGCCGACGTAGAAGAGATA
>JABMQV010000302.1 GCA_013203065.1 Desulfobacteraceae bacterium
ATACAGCTTTGGTATCCCTATTATGGAAACCCTGAACTGGTATATTCTCATTCTATTAATCCAATGCACTTAACATTTCATATTAACTAATCGGCGTGTTTTTGGTCCATATAGGGTTCTTATCTAGCCAGCCGGATAACATTCCTATATAGAACAAAAATGGCCTGATCTTGGGCAATCCTTGAATTGTGTTATCTGACATGTCGTAATCTGTTGTAGGTACTGGAATCCTTTTCATTTCCTGAATTACTCTATTCATGGTTGGGCAATGTGAAGTTTTGAGACTGACTGGTTTCCCTCACTGACAGAACAGGCAGGTCCTGTCAGGAGATGGACGGGCACAATTTGGAGGGTTTTTCCATAGATCTGACCTCTTTGAAAGATGGCAGGTTATCTATCAGAAAAAATACGGTATCACTTAAGCAACGAATGATCTAAATGTCAAGCAATTATTTAAAAATATGCTAAGGGGGCTAACTTTGGAGTTGTATTGATAGACATATTCGGCTATCTTAACCTTGAAACGAATCATTACGGCAATCGCTTTATATCTGAAATTAGAAGATGTCCCCCAAGACAGAATCAGTACCTTAACAGACTATTATAAACAAGTTCCCGGATCGGATTATGTGTATAATTGTGTTGCTGATAAATATAGGGATAAAAAGAGTTATGGGGAGGCCAGAAAAGAAGCAGAAATCTTTTTCGATTATATCTATGAGCATGAAGAATATCCCAGGTGAGCGCTGGTATGAGTATGGATCTAAGGGAGGAGATAGCTGCTCATAAAATCACTGCAGGTCTATTGCTGGCTCCTTAAAACAGAAAACTAAAGGAGATTCTACACTATGAGCGTCAAGACAAAAACTCTAATTGCTCTGATTATTCTTGGCATTGTGGATTTGGTGACCCCAATTCCGATCCTCAGTTTGATCCTAATATACGTTGTGCTCCAAAGACCCTCTTGGTTCACGGATCTTGTGAGCAAAATTTACGATACAGGATAAAATCGGTAAGTCGTTTTCTCTCTTGAGCTGAAAGAGAATGAATCGGAAGAAATTGGATAATTGCATGATCAGATAACGGTCAATACACAATAAATGTAATTATCTAAGGTTCACAAAAATCATAGGTTTGCACAACCAGAGCAAGATCTTATTTCAGTGGATGAAAATTTGTACCTTTTTTGTACCCTTTTCTACCGACAACATGCCTAAGTAGCTGATATTATTCACACCGTGCACATCATGTGAAGTAGTAATTTAAAAACAGGGGAACGAAAATACGCAATTAAATTACTGGGTTAGAAACCTCGGCTCCTTAAAGATTAATTAATTTGGGAGCAGGGTGTCGGAGGTTCAAATCCTCTCGCGCCGACCACAAAAAATAATAAAGGGGTCGCGGTTGATCTTGATTTTTCTGTGATTTTTAGTATGAGTCAAGAGCAGATTTGATCCCTTTTTATTAGCTTGGCCCGATCCCACCGCTTTGTATGCCGGTTAGTTTCCGTCTTTGTTAGTAAGAAAGCCCCCTTTACGAGAGAAAAAAGAATTAGTATGGTTTGTAAAGAACGTCCCTAAGTCCTTTAGTAATTTTTTGTTATCCCCTGCGCCTGGCGAACCGGGCCGTTGGCCTAAAATAGCCCTTGACCTCTTTATTCTGGTGGCTATACTTCGAACATACGTAAGGAGGTGATCACATGCTTGCTAAAATTCAGAAATTGGGAAATAGTCAGGGGCTTCGTCTTGCCAAGAATCTGCTCGCAGATGCACACATTGGTGTCGGCGATGAGGTGGATATTGCGGTAAAAGAGGGCATTATTATCGTCTCACCAACAAAAAGGAAACGTGGGCGGCACAATCTTAAAGATCTTGTGGCGCGTATTCCTGCAAACTAGCAAACCAGCGAAGTTGATTGGGGAGAGGCGGTCGGTAAGGAGGTTTGGTAGATGCCTGCATCTATTAACCGGCGAACCAGGGCACTCCACCGGACGCTCATATTTCGCGCCGCTGTCCGCCCCGGTGTACCATAGACGATGGCATAAAAGGGGTCAAAGCTATCACTTAAACTTCTATTGATTAAAGGAGGATCTTAGCATGCAGCAGAAGGGGCTTTTTATCGTTATGGCAATGGTCAAACCAGAGGCGGAAGAAGCATTTAATCAGTGGTATAATGAGGAGCATTTGCCAAGAGTGATCGAAAGAATTCCTGGTGTACTGAGCGGCCGACGTTACAAGATTCTGGAAGGCGAAGACGAATACCAGTTCATGGCTGTTTATGAGTTCCAGGATTATGAAGCAATGCAAACAGCTGTGCGCTCGGATACGATGAAACTGTTAGTCAACGAGTACAATGAAGCTTTTGGCGAAGGTGGCAGAAAGTGGCTCTTGGGTGTTCAGCTGAAATCCCTGACTGTCGGATGATCTGCCTTGGAGAGTAAGTCAAGCCTGTTTGGCCGAATAATGGCTGAAATCAACAAGATGTTTAGTTGAAAACGAGAAAGGGGGTGCTATTGACACTTTTGTGATTTTTGATAAGACTAAAGAACAGACCCTTTTACACAAATGAAATGTGAACGTCATATTGGTACTGGGGAGACGTACGGTCGTGTGGAAAGACTTTCAATCCTTTAACATCGAAATATGAGGAGGATATCTTATGGGAGAAGAACGTCGTACCGGAAAAAAGAGAAGAACGGGGAAAGATCGCAGAAAGCCTAATGAATCGGGTTCCGGAGGACCTAAAGAGAGAAGTGAACGAGGAAGGAGAGGCAAGAAAGATAGAAGAAAATCTTCATAAGACATCCCCTTCTTGGGTAAACAAAAGAGAAAAAAGCAGGCCCATGGCGAAAGTGCCATCATCGTGGATCCTGGGGCTTCCAAAATAGGCCACATTGGGCCTGCCCTCGGCGTTAACGGTGCTCAATGTACCGATCCTGCCGGGTTTGTTGATGATCGCCTTATACTCTTCTGAAATCCCAACCATGCTTTTACCTCCTTTGCCAAGTCAAACACCGGACCCTGCCGACCATGATCTCGGCCGTGATTCAGGACATTTTGCTATTTGGTGTATTTGTCCAGTATACTCTGAAGTTTTCCTTCGCTTTTGATCTCACTCAGAGCGCTCTGGAGTTTTTCCACGACTGAATCCGGCGTATCTTTATGAAGTGCGTAATAGACCTGTCCCTTTTTAAGGACATAAACGGTTTCATAGTCGCCCGGGTTAAACCCATTGGCCTTGATTTCCCACTTGGCGACCTTCTCGGCATATGCTATGGCATCTATCCTTCCGGCATTTAATTTCTTGATATTCAAGATGGTCTTGCTTACCCGCTCAAGGTTGTCCTTTATGCCATCTTTGACCAGGAGTTGCTCCCCCACGTCTTCGCTTATGACCCCGATTTTGTACTTTTTTATTTCTTCCAAGGAATTGATATGTATATCACCCCTTTTCTTTGCGATCAGCACGATTGAAGTATCGGTTATGGGACCTACCCACTTGAACAGATTTTCTCGTTCTTTCGTTCTGGTTGTCACAAACAGAACCGTGTTCTTGTTTTCCAGGGTTTTCTTGTAGGCGCGAGCCCAGGGGAGGAGCTGGATATCTTTGCGCGTCAATTGGGAACCTGTCTTTTTGAGCATCAGTTCCAGCAGGTCGATGGAAATCCCCTGAAGTTGGCCGTCCTTTTTGAAATTAAAAGGCGGGTACTGTTCAGTCAGCAAAGTCAAGCCATCCACCGATTGCGCAAAGGCGACAGAAAAAATGAAAATTGCCCCCAAACAAACACTCAATAAAATCCGAAAAAACATATTTGTACCTCTCAAGTGCCCCGATATACCAACTTTTGAGTTGTAGCCAGGAACTTCAAATACAGGCGGGAGAAAAATTATCTTCCCCCGCCTCCCTCTTCCCTCAGAACCCTTTTCAATATCTTGCCTGAGCCCGTCTTGGGCAGCGCCTCCACAAACTCCACGATCCGGGGATACTTATAGGCGGCCATCTTCTCCCTTGCCCAGGCGATGACCTTCTCCTCACTGACCTTACGCTTGTATTCCGACCTCAGAATGATAAAGGCCTTGATGTTCTCTCCCCGGTACGGATCGGGAATGCCAATCACGGCCACCTCACTCACCGCCGGATGTTCGTACAGCAATGCCTCCACCTCTGCCGGGAATACGCTGTAGCCCGAGGCCTTTATCATATCCTTTTTGCGACCTACGATATAAAAGTAGCCGTCCTCGTCCATCTTGACGATGTCTCCGGTGGCCAGCCATCCGTCCCTTAGGACCTCCGCGGTCTCCTCGGGCTTGTTCCAATACCCCCTGGTGATCATGGGACCTTTGACGAGCAGTTCACCCTCGCTCCCGAGCGGACAGTCGTCACCCGTTTCCACATCAATTACTTGGCACTCCACTCCAAAGTGGGGGATCCCCACGGATCCATATCTGGGATTTGAGCTGGGATTCACGTGCGTCTGAGAGATGGTCTCGCTCAGCCCGTAACCCTCTACGAGCTCTGTTCCTACGATCTTCCGCCACTTTTTCAGGATTTCCTCGGGAATGGGGGCCCCGCCGGACATGCAGTGCCTGAGGCTGCGCAGGTCATATTCGCCCACGTCCGGTGCATTGATCACTGCCAGGTTCATGGTCGTGATGCTTGCCCAGGTCGTGCATCCAAAGGTCGCAATTGCCTTCATGGCGGTCGAGGTATCAAAACGCGAAAGCATCACGTTGGTCGTCCCGGTATAGATGGGCATGTTCATACTGTGCATCATGCCGGTGACGTGAAAAAACGGCAACACCGAAAGGTGAATATCGTCCCCTGCGATGTTGTTCCAAACGGCCGATCCCACCGTGTTATGGAGCAGGCTGTAGTGCGTGATCATGGCACCTTTGGGAAGGCCCGTGGTCCCGGACGTATACTGCAAAAGCGCCAGATCTTCTCGCATGCCGACTTCCACATGAGGAGGATCGGGGCTGTATTTCTCCATCAGATCGAGAAACTCATGGGTTTGGGGGAAGACCTCTTTCGGTGCCTCCATGGAGGGATGGACGGGCAGGGCCGGATTGTCGGGAAGGTAATCCCAGTAACTCGTCACGATTACGTGAGAAAGGGAGGTATATCCTTGTATATTCCTGATCATCGGGTACAGGTGGTCCAAAGCCACAATGATTGTTGCCCCGGCGTCTTGGAGTTCGTGTTTGAGTTCGTCTTCCTTGAACATGGGATTTGCAGCAACGACTACGCCTCCTGCCTTCAGAACCCCATAATAGGCAATGACAAATTGAGGACAGTTTTCCAGGAAGAGGCTTACCCTGTCTCCCTTCTTGAGCCCCATATCACAAAGGGCAGCCGCCAGCCTGTCGGAGAGGTCATCGACTTGCTGGAAGCTGATCTGGTTGCCGTAGTAATTGACGGCGGCTTTTTCCGGATGCCTCTTTGCGCTTTCTCTCAAGAATTCATGCAGAGGCTTTTCAACCAACTCCAGTTGTCGGGGAAGATCGTTGGGCCACGCGCTCAGCCAAACCTTTTCCATGATAAAACTCCTTCCTTCATTTGTGTTCGGTTCAAGTCCTGCCTCCAATCTGTCTACCCGTTCCCCGTAAGGATAATTTCAGACAATCTTAATTTCTTTCGTGATAATAAAGGGTAGCTCGTCCGCCAGAAAGTTGGCCTCATCATCTCTGGTGGCAGCATACTCGGGTGAAGCCGCCGAAGCCCGCATGGCAGCAGTGCCATCGAACCAGGTTTCAGCAATCCCGTCATAGGCAGGCGGCACTTCTTTCCCGTATTCACTCATAAGCGTGTGCGACTGTACGTAGCGGTTTATGACAAGGATCTTCGCCGCAATGGGCCCATGGGTTTTCTCCCAGTAACGATGAAAGTCAGAAAAGGGCATATCAGGCTTACGAGTCACAAATTCAATACTCTTGACCATGTCTTCGTGAACCGCCCCTTCCTTTATGGTAATTTCTTCCGCCAGGATGCGATGAATTCGATCAACATCCATAAAGTTCCTGAAATCTGCGACTGCAGATCGGCCGGGCTCTGTGGTCTCAAACGTCTTCACGTCTTCCACAGCGTCAAAAGAGATCTCTTCGATCCCATCGGCAGGTGGTGGGATTGGCCGGCGGTAGCCAGAGAGGAGGGTGTGGGACTGGAAATACCGTCTAACCCGGGGCACCTGGCGAACCAGGTCTGCATGGGTTGTGCGCCAGTAGTCCTGGAAATCCTCCACGGCCCAACTCGGTTTCTTGTACATGAAATAAATGGCCTTTATCATAATTCCTCCCTTCCGTTAAGGATGTAAGTGCATGAAGCTTCAAGGATACTGGATGTTGATTGATGGGTGATCCCAATTCTCCGACATCAGGGGCGGGCTGTCACTGACTTGGAGATTGACGAGCAACCGCTTTTTTTGTGACAGGTTTATTTCTCGCTTAAGAACTTATAAATTGCAGCGAAATCTTCTCTCCCTAACCCGCTATTTTTTGCATTTCCATACAATTCTTTCGCAAGGTTGGCCAAATACAGAGGTTGGCCTTTCTCATAAGCAGTCAGGGCGACCAAATGCAAATCTTTGTGCATCCATTCCAAGGGGAACTGAACGTCATAGTCATCGGCTCGTATCAATTCAGCCTTTGCTTTGGTAAAAGGGGCTGAAACAACCAAGTTGGGCAACGTGTCGAGCAAAAAATCCTTTGACAATCCCATTTTTTGCCCAAATAAAAGTGTTTCCGAAAAAAT
>JABMQV010000033.1 GCA_013203065.1 Desulfobacteraceae bacterium
CATTTTTAAAAACCTTTGAAAAACCGAAAGGTCGGTAACGTTTTTTATCTGCCTCACATCTCTTTCGAGGTAAGTTGTGACATAGTTGGCATACCACTGTTGAGGCTCCAGGTTTCTGTCATAAATCCTCGGATATGAACCCGTAAACATGAGAGATTCTATCGACCCGGGCACTATTTTTGCCTGATCCAGTTCGGAAAATGAGAGGGGAAGAAGCTCTAAAACAGCCGCCCTTCCCGCCAAAGACTGGCTGATCCCTTCCATCAAGCCAAAATTAAACGAACCTGTTAGAACGTAAATACCTTCTTTGCCGATTCTATCCACGTGTGCTTGAATATAGGAAAAAAGATCAGGCGCGCGCTGGGCTTCATCCAGGATTGCGCCTTCAGGATAGGCGGCAATAAATCCACGGGGATCGTTTAAGGCATATTCCCGGATATCCGGTTCTTCAAGAGACACATATTTCCATCCAGGAAAAACTGCCTTTACCAGAGTTGTTTTTCCCGACTGCCTTGGCCCGGTAACGGTTACGACAGGATACTGTTTGGAAAGCTCCTCTAATTTTGAATAGAGTTTTCTCCTAATCATGCAGGCAGAATAAGAGCATTCTTACATTTTGTCAACACTATTTACAATTTGTAACAAATTGGCTTGTAAAAGAGGGGGCGTAAATGATTTTATGCGTTTCTGCCGTCTTTGAGATGTATACTATACGATGAAAAACAGACACGGGGGTATATGACAAAAACGGCCGCGGCTATTGCTGTCAAGTTGTTTTTCATGAATGGTTCCAGTTTCTGATTGGGGATTCAAAGACCACCACTCTATTGGGGATCAGTTGCAGTGCCTTGTTCTCCGGCAGTCCCAGGTGCGATAGGGGTTAAAGTAAAAACACGAGCATGTCGATCGGCTGTTCGCAAATCCCCTCGACGAAGGGCATCTCGCACATCATCAAGTTTCAAGGCATCATCAAGGGATAAATAAGGTGACCAGCCTTCTTCAGTATCGATCAGTTCAATTTCAACTTCGGCCACATATTGCCCTTCATGTACTAATTTCTTATGTTTTCTCTTCCTCATGAGATTCTCCTCATAAAATCAGTTGACCATTTGGTTGGGTCCGGCCTGTATCCCGTAACCAAAACAGCTGGCGACGTAGAACCTTTGGGAATTCCCCAGACCACATGGATTGGGCTATTCTCAGAATCCTTTTGTAACACCAGTACACATGGTCCTTTTGAATAGCCGGGATAATCTTCGATTACTATGGCCTCGGTGATACCGACCAAAACATCCTTAACAAAAATACTATCTTCAGCCAGTTCATCATAACCATGATCAGATATTTTAACATCTTTACGTTCAACAAGTTCGATAATCTGATTAAATATATTGCTCATTTCAAAATTGTAGCCGAATGCGTCGTAAACTCATCAGCTTACCGATTTTGCGGGCGTGAGGTGAACCTTAAACCCCTTAGCCTTTAAACCTGTTAGCAGGTGCAAACTAACCGATCCTGGTTATCCCGTAAATCCTGCCCCGTTGAACCGGGTTTACCCCGTGAAAGCTGCCCCTTTAACAGCGAAGCGCATTTCACTGGGGTACCCTATGCCTGCCCTGCCTGCCCCGTAGCTCCGGAAGATGGTACTGGGGTAGCTCCGGCAGATGATACATGGGGGTGTTCAACTGGAGTCCACAACATGAAGCAGGTTCAACCAATTCCCTGGTTTCTCTGATGTTTTGCCACGACAAAGGCGGCCGTCTTCTCAGTGCTCTGTTGGAATCTCATAATCAGGGCCTTGATCAATGATCTTAGCTGCGGTGAAAGGGCTTCATACTCGTGGAGCAGTTGTTGGGAGTCGAACACCCCTACCCGGAGGTCACCCTCCGAGGCAACAACCGTCGCGCTTCGTGTCTCCTGCCCTCTTCCGAAAAGAACCAATTCCCCAAAAATGGCCCCCTCCTTTAACGTATCCATGGTCACCATCCCTGCGGCGGTTCTCTTCTTTACCTTTGCGCACCCTTCGAGAATGACATAGATCCAGTCGCCCCGGGTCCCTTCTTCGATAATTATTTCACCGGACTCATACGTTTCCTCATTGGCTATATAGGTAGCCACGGAGTGCTCAAGGTCCATACCTTCCCTCCTCATCAAGGCATCAAGAAAAAGCCGAGCATCTTCCTTGCCCCGGCAGACATTTCAGTAATAGACATCCCCAGGAGGAACGTTCCGGGGGCCTCACCTTTATTTACTGCCATGATCTTGGTCTCTAACTCCAGGTTCTTGTCATTGGGCAGAACCGTGTTTACAACAAAAACGTCCCCTTCACTGTGAGAAAAATCCGTTGCATTTTTGGCCATGATCTCCAGCCCGATCCCGCCCATACTCAAGTCTTTGATTCGGCCCACCAGATGAACCCTTTGCGATGAACCGGCAGGTCGATAATGGCAGTCGAGATCGACTTCCTTCCTGTAGTACCGCCTTTGAGAGATCAGCGGTTCCGCCTTTTCCCTGTTTTCTTTTTCTTTCAGTTCCTTGGTAGTCCACTGAACCAGGAGCTTTTCCATACGCAGGGATCGGGATAAGATCTGGTCGGTGATGTATTTGATAATCGGCGGCATCTGTGTATATTCCTGTGATAGCCTGGAGGGATGCCACGCCTCCACTTCAGAGTCCTCAATGGCCCTGACCGATTCCGAGCGGGCCTCTTTGCCACGATTCAAAAACACCATTTCCCCAAAGATACTGCCGGGCCCCAGGGTGGCTAAAGAGATCTCCTCACCTCCGGATTCCCGGAAGACCGAGACTTTACCCTTAATGACCTTATAACAAGAGACCCCATAGTTGCCTTCTTTGATGATCAGATCGCCCTCCCGGTATTGAAGGCGTACGAGTGGAGGCGCAGTTTCGTTAGTACTTGTCATGAATTTTTATCCCTTTCGTTGGTAACGACCACAAACAGAGCCGGAAACGGCCTTTAACATTTTAACATCTTTGACGGGATAAACAAGATGTTTGAAATAATATAATCAAGAGAATGGCCATTCAGATAAGCGTTCACAGGTTCTGAGTTCAGAG
>JABMQV010000303.1 GCA_013203065.1 Desulfobacteraceae bacterium
ACTCTGATCTCATTTAAGGAAAAGGGCCTATTAAGCCATGTCTGCAAGGCTCGCAAATGGACATAGATCCTGATGTCATCAACAGTCCCCTGCTCAGGCAGAACCCCGGCCACCTTCAGATTATTCCCGGCTACTACCAACGTGGAAGGACCTCCTTCTTGACTCAGAAACCCTTTCAGTTCGGCACCCAGGACCGCACTTTCAGACCCGGGTGTCAGAGAATTCAAAACCCCCCAAGGGTCCTCACTCCCTGTCTCCCTTACCTCAGGCCGCAGCATCCTGGCCGGCAAGATCCCCGTCAACAGGGCGCGGACGCCGCCAATATTCATTGGCACTGTGAGACGGGGGGCAATTCCCTCGACCCCGGGTATCTGCCTCTCGACGAGCCTGTGAAAATGGCTTTCAGGCAAATTTAGGCCCTGCAAATGGTCTGGATCGGCTGAATAATAGGTAAGGAGATCGAGTTCAGCCGGGATCACCACCATATTGGCCCCCAGGTTCTTCATGTAGCCATGCATTGCCTCGCGCGAAGAGGCGTTGAGTGAAAGGATGGTGACGATGAGACCGGTCGCCAAAACGAGGGCAAGCAAAGAGGCCACAAGACGCCACCTTCTTTGAAACGCTTCTTTAACGACAAGCTTCCACAGGGTCAACGCTCTTCCTCCCGATTCAAAATTGGTTACCTAGTGGCTGACCGAGAACCTCTAAAAATGGTATTCCGGTTCCATTCGCAAATCTTAACGGGCTGATATTGCTTTCTTTTTGTGACTCCAAAATCCGCAATCCAAAACGTGCCTGAACGGACGTTTCGTTCAAGCACTATTTACAGGTATTGCCGCCCGGACCGCTGCCTGACCCTCCGCATCCGCTTCTGGCCGTCAAGACCTTCTGAAATGCCATAAACAGATCCTTTCTGGACACAGGTCCTTCAAAGCGACTGCCTATTTGCCCGGACTGGGAAATCACATAGGTAAGGCTTTGGTTTTTGTCTTTGTCCACCTTGAGCGTCCTGAGCAGTGATTCCTCGCTCGCATCACCCGGGTTCACATGGAGCACCCGCACCGAGGTTCGCAGGACGTCCCCTACCCCTGAAACAGTTTTCCGAACATTTTCCGCGTTTTTCCACCCATCGTCCTGCACCATAAGGAAGATGACTCTCTTGTCTTGAAGTCCCCTCAATATGCGGGCCGTGGCTGGAGTGACAAAGGCGCTTTCAAGCCTGTCAACGGTGATCTTTTCCTTGAATTCACTGACAATGACGCCATTGGGAGCAAAAACCAGGACTCTGGGGGCTGAATATATTCTGTACTCCTCTCTAATCTTATCGTTCTCCTTCTTGTTGATATCCACCTCGGTTATGACGACGTCATCGCCCCAAAGTTTTTTCCCCTCACCCAACACGTGCCGTATCTCCTCGCACGCCTGAGATCCCTTCTGGCTGAAGAAAAGGATTGCGTAGCGGTCTTGAAGCCTCGCCTCCATGATCTGTTCTTTTGCCGGGCTCATCGGTCCTTCCATGGCACGGACCAGGTCCATACCTCTCTTACCTTCAGACATGAACCGCTCCAGTCTACTCAACAAGGTTGGCCTCACCGTACAATCTGTATCTTCCTTTGCACAGTGGGCCAGGGTTAACCCACACTCACACCCACAGTTAAGAACTGCCTTTATCCGGGCCAATTCGGGGTTTTCCTTATTGCCGTCGTCAAGGGTCTTGGCACTGGCATCGAGGACAAAGAAAAACACGAGCGTCAGGGCACAAAGGCCCGCTATCATATTTCCAAGAATTTTTTTATGCATGATATTCCTCCCTCTGATTTGAATGAAACTCGGTTACCACGCCGTTTATGATCTGAAGCCTGTGATCGCTCTCAGCGGCGCTTTGGTGGTCATGGGTCACCATAATCACCGTTATTCCGTTTTCTGAAAATTGCTTGAAATATTCCAAGATCTCACCGCTCAATTTTGGGTCAAGATTGCCGGTGGGTTCATCTGCCAGGATGATGGAGGGATCATTTGCCAGCGTCCTGGCCAGTGCCACGCGCTGGCGCTCCCCCACACTAAGCTGTGCCGGACGATGTTTGATCCTGTGGGAAAGGCCCACACGGTCCAGGAGTTCCAGGGTCTTCCGGCGTTGCTCCTTCCCTGGAACCCCGGCCAGGCTCATGGGGACCTCCACATTTTCAAGGGCGGTGAGATAAGGGATCAGGTTAAAGGTCTGAAACATAAATCCAAGGACACGCAACCGTATCCTTGCCCTTTCCTTGTTATTGACCTCATAAAGGGAAGTTCCATTGATCCTTACCTCTCCCCTGGTGGGCTGAATGAGCCCTCCAATGGTGAGCAGAAACGTGGATTTTCCGCTACCGCTGGGGCCCACAACAGTGACAAATTCCCCTTGTCCTATGGAGAGGTTGACGTTGTCAAGGGGAACGATCTGTTCCCCGTTTTGAGTAAAGACCTTGCTCAAATTCGTTATTTCAATCATGATCACTCCTCCATGAAGAGAGAAGCCGGATCACTTTTGGTGGCCCGGTGTGATGGAAGCCATGAGAAGATGACCGTCAGGGCCATGGTTATGAGAAGTGTCCAGACCAGCATTTCGGGTCTGGGATCGATCTCCAATTCCAACAGCCTGGGTCCTATCCATCTGGCAGCCATGGTACCCGCAAGAAAACCAATAAGGCCGCCCAAGAGTCCCAACACGGCGGCCTTTTTTATAAAAGTCAAAAAGATGAATCTTGAGGAGGCCCCTATGGCCATCAGGATCCCGATTTCTCGACGTCTCTCCAGGACATTGGATGCCATTGTGTTGCTGATGAGCCCCCATCCCACAAGCAAAACCACAAACAGGATGACGAAGGAAAACCTTTCCATCAGCCTCACGGTTCCCGCCTGTGTCTTGGCGATCTGGGTGATTGTCTGGGTCTTGACGCCTGGCAGCAATTTCTGGATATTGGCGGCGAGCAGGACCATATCCTGTTTGCAGCCGCATCCGATCAATTCTATGGCGTTTATCACCCTCCCCTTCCCCAGGATACCCTGGGCCTGATGGAGATGGATAAAGACCCGGAGGTCGTCCACAGAACCGATCTCTTCAAGGACCTTTACAATCCGGAAATCGTGGGAACCGATTCTGAGGTTGTCCCCCCCGGCCTTTCCCAGCAAACGGGCGGATTCATGGCCGAGAAAGACCTCTCCTTTTTCTATGTTTTCGAGAGACGCCCTCGCCTTATTCTTTTTTGCAGCCTGAAGAGAGAGATTAGGGGCTTCAGGGGTCATCTGATGTTGATGTTGCCCCTTACCACTCATCTCTTTATGGTCACGCTCCCTGCCTTTCTTTTCGGCCATGAACAGTTTGGATCCCGAAGACCGCCACTTGGGTCTTTCCCGATGCTCCTTTTTGGGAAGTACCCCTGTCAATATAAGCCTTTCTCCCTGCACGGAATAAGGGGATGAGAGCTTTGGAATCACGTGGTGGATCTCCTCACCCAGTTCAGAGGATGTGAGCATATGGACATACCTCTCGGGTAAGACCTCACCACCAAAATCTGCCGTGTAGTACCCTGACAAAGAGGTGCTTTTGGGAAGGATAATCATATTGGCCCCAAGGGTATGCATCTGATCAGAAATCTCATCCCTTGCCGAAACCGTGATCGTCCGGACGGAAACAATTACCGCCACAGATACCACGAGGGCCACCAAGGTCGACATGACCCCCACCTTCCGATGTAAGACCTCCTTCAGTATTAGCTGAGAAGGGCTCATGATACCTCCTCTTTATCTCTCCAAAGATGAATCATTACTGGCACGAACTCTCACCTGTCACTCCATAGCCGGGCTGGCACGCGCTCCCGCCCGTGATGGTAGATTGGCCACAACCGCTGTTCATGGCAAGGATATTCTGAAAAGAATCAAAGACCTTTCTCTCGGTGAGCCCGCTCTCTATCTTTTCTATCAGCAGCCCTGTGGGAGCGATGACAAATACGGGAACTCCTTTTCTGCTCCCCTTCTCGTATTTGAGGGCGGAAAGGAGCGGTTTTTCCGAGGCCTCTCCGGGATCAAGCCAAACGTCTGTGGCAATCCCCCCCAGCTTCTGCACGGCCGGCACGAG
>JABMQV010000304.1 GCA_013203065.1 Desulfobacteraceae bacterium
AGGGCCTGGAATGGATGATATACTTAAGGGGAAAAAAATTCTGATCGTGGACGATGAACCTGATATATTGGAGACGTTGGAAGAGCTCCTGGACATGTGCCTGATTGATACTGCCCCCGATTTTGAAGGCGCCCGGAAATTTCTGGAAAATAACATGTACGATGTGGCTATCCTTGATATTATGGGGGTAGGGGGCTATGATCTCCTCGAAATGACCCGCAAGAAAGGCATCCCCGCTTTGATGCTAACGGCCCACGCCCTCAGCCCCGACAATCTCGTAAATTCCATCAAAGGGGGGGCTGAATCTTACGTACCCAAAGACAGGATGTCCGAGATAACCACCTATCTTGCTGACATACTTAGGGCACACGAGAAGGGGATTAAGAACCACAGGAACTGGTTTGACAGGCTTGAGCCTTTTTTTGATCAGAAATTCGGGCCCGATTGGAAAGAAGAACACAAAGATTTCTGGAAGGAATTTGACCAGACTTACCGGGCCTCTCAAGAAGAACTTCAGCAGATCATTTAGTTAGGGCCTGACCGAAAACCCTGTTTTTTCGGTTTTTGCCTGATCGGGGGTTTTCGTTCAGAGACTATTTAGGCCCTCAGAGGGACCTCCACCAGGAATTTTGCGCCCTTTCCTTCACCGCTTTCAAGTAATAGCCTGCCGCCCATATCCTCAATCAGCACCATCACGCCTGCCAGGCCCAATCCGTGTCCCCGGACACAGCCACTCTCCGTGGCATCCATCTGAAAATAACACTCAAAAATCTTCTCATGATAGAGGGAAGGTATGCCTTCACCATCATCTCTTACGGAAAAAATGAGATATCCATCCCTTTTATCAACCAACAGTTCCACGCTTTCTTTTCGATACTTTAGGGCATTATTCAGGAGGTTCCTGAGAACCTGCCTCACCTTTGCAGCATCCAAACAGACCTCCTGACCCCATAGCTCTTTATCTATAACGAGCAGAACCCCTTTTCCCTCCAATATTTTCTTGAGCGCCTTCAGCTCCAGACAATGGCGTATCTTTTCGGAAGTGTTGCAATGGGTCAGGTCGAATATTTCGACCAGCGCTTCTTCTATCAAACTCGAAAGCCGGAGGTTTGAGAAATTCACTATCCGTTGCCTGGACTTGCCCAATTCCAGTGCGTCATTCACAAGCGTCTTTAGGACCTTGTTATTCCGCAAGACCCTTTTCAGGACCTTCTCCTGCTGTTCTGTGATGTCGCCATATTTCTCCCGCCTATTTAGCAACGATGTGATCCCGGCCTCCATCACTGCGAGGGGGACCTTGAGGTCATGGATCAGAAGATCAAATTTTATCCTTTCACGGCCCATATGAAAATCTCTTCTATGCCGTAAACATTAATAATTGGAGCCTTTGGGGCTTACTTACACACCGTTGGTTACCCGGAAAAACACTATCTCCATCACGGCCCCAAGACCTTTATGACCGTATCAATTCCTTCAAAAAAAATCAAATTCGAAAACGCCCGCGCCTTCCAAAATATTAACGAAGCTTCGCGCTCCCGCGATGCCTGCCTTCAACCCGCAACTTGAAACCCGCAACCTGCAATGAGTATCCGGCATCCGGCAGTTCTCTGTTTTCTATTTAGTGTCCGAACGAAAACTAGGATTTTTCGTTCAGGCACTATTTATAATAAACAATCCCCACATACCCCACGAAGCTGTTGTCCGGTCTGATATCATAACTGGTAAGATAGTCAACCTCTTCGCCCTTCCGGGCCCCCAGTTCTTTGGCAGCCATGATAGCAGCGCCCACAGCCCCTGAACAGCAGGAGTTATAATTCTCCAATGACTCCTTAATGACTCTTTCAGGGTCCATTTCTACCATCAAATTCACCACGCGTCTGTCATTCACGCCCTTGACCCACTCCACGGCCTTTTCACCAACCCCCTTCGGAGTAAACCCGTAATTATGGCCGTAGTGGGTTAAGTCTGTGGAGCCCAGGACGATGGTCTTCCTACCCATACCCTCTGATATCCGTGCAGCCCTTTTGGCGATCTCCAGGGAGGCATCCCTGGGCGGAAGCCCAATGGGGACAATTTTAGTCCTTGGGAAAAAGTATTTAAGAAATGGCAGCTGAACCTCTATGGTGTTGTCATGTTGATAACGTGACGCTGTTTCCATGGTAAAGCGGAATTCCCCTGTCAAGCTTTCGGCTACTTCTGAATCCACCTCCACCCGCCCCAAGGGAGTCTCCCATCGACCCTTGCTCATTATGAGATTATCGCTCTCAGGGTGCATATGGTGTCCAAATATTAGGCAGGTGTCAGGATCATTACCGGGGGTCAAACACTTGATGACGTTACAGGCAATCTTTCCTGAAAAAGTCCAACCGGCATGGGGGACTATTCCCCCCACTGCCGTGGCTGGCTCTCCGGGGCAGGGTCGGTTCACCCCTGAAAACTCCTCAATGGCCTTACGACAGGAAGATTCTCTCCCTGGATACCAGGAGCCTGCCAGATCAGCCCTTCTAACATCCATTCAACTCACCCCCTTTCCCATGTTGGATTTTGGATTGCGGATTTGGAGCGTTCTCAAAAACCTCTGGCACCACTCCAGAAACCCGATTAGTTCTCCTGGAATTATTGAGAAATTACCGGATTTGGTGTTTCGGGTTCTCGATTGACGAGTTGACATACCTCTTGCTTTTCTCTCTTGCCGTAAGAGCCGTTTACTGCTATGTAGTCTCAAAAATAAAATCCTGGAAAGGCATTCTCATGTCCTTTGATATCACTCAATGGATCATCAAAATTCCCGTTCTCCTGTTTGCCATCACCATACACGAATTCGCCCACGGAAAGGCGGCATTGAGATTGGGAGACCCGACAGCAAAAAGCATGGGGCGGCTTTCCTTTAACCCCCTTACCCACATTGATCCCCTGGGTGCGATTTGCCTCTTTCTTTTCAACTTCGGGTGGGCAAAACCGGTCCCCGTGGACCCAAGATATTTCAGGAACCCCCGAAGAGACATCATCATCATGTCCATTTCAGGGCCCTTGGCCAATCTCTCTGCGGCTTTGTTGGCAGGGCTGCTTATTCGTCACGCATTTTTCCCCTGGGAGCTCTATCGGATGGTGTTGGTATACCTGCTGTTCATGAATCTGGGCCTTGGTCTCTTTAATCTCCTGCCCCTTCCGCCCCTGGACGGTTCGCATGTCTTGGAAAACGTCCTGTCCCCAAAAGCGGCACAGCGGTATCGGGAATTCAAACGTTGGGGGCCTTTCATCCTCTTGGGAGTCATCATGCTGGACAATTTCGCCCACACCGGGATCATCAGCACGGTACTGCTTGGCCCCATGCGCTATCTGGCAAGCCTCTTCTCAGGGCTCAATTTTTAGCCGCGAGCCATTTTTACATCACGTCTTTGTTGCTTGCTTCAATCGCGCGATCGATCTCTGCCTTGAGTTGTGCCGGCAGCCCGGGGATATCAACACTCAGGAATCCCCGAACGATTGTGGACGTGGCCTCATCCTCGCTTAGCCCTCTGGACATCAGATAGGAGATCTCTTCCTGAGCTATCTTACCTACTGCCGCTTCATGGGACATCTCCACGCCTTCCACGTGACCTTCCAGTTCCGGGATCGCTTGTATCGTACCGCCATTCAAAATCAGGCCCTTGCACTCCAGGTGTGCCTTAACCCCCGGTTCCTTACCAACCAGATGGCCCCTCGCAATGATCTTGCCCCCGTTGCTGATTGTCCTCGTGATTATCTCTGCCCTGCACCCGGGTTTATCGAGGAAGATCCTTCCTCCAACATCATACTCCGAGCCGGGACTTCCCACGATAATGCTGTAGAAACGGGCAACAGCGTCCTCTCCCGCCAGATGGGTGGCCGGATACATCTGGATGGAGCGAACAGGTT
The DNA here is from genome assembly GCA_013203065.1 of Desulfobacteraceae bacterium. The sequence goes on from JABMQV010000304.1 coordinate 3,898, forward strand.
TCATACAGATATAATTGTTTAGGAAAAGGCCCCCTGCCTCGACCCGCGCAACCGAACGGGGGCGAACCAGCATATCCTCTGCCCAATTGTGTATCATGGTGAAACTCAGCTTGGCGTTCTTTTTTACAAAGAATTCTGAAATCCCCACATGTACCCCTCTCCTGAGGTGAGGAGAGGTGGAGCACCCGGTGATGATATGCAACTCCGAGCCCTCTTCAGCAATGATAATGTTATGGACAGTCTGCTGAAGCCCTTCCTTTTCCATATAGAGGCACGCTTGAATCGGATAGATACTCTTGCTCCCTGGCAGTGCCCGAATCACATAACCATCATGGAGATCCAATTCTGCTGCGGCCGTGTATTTGTCCGTGTCTACCTGTACCAGCTTCCAGTAATACTCCCGAATCCACTCATGATCTTCCAGCGCACGCCGTATGGGAATAACCTGGATGCCATCCTGCTGGGTATGGCAATGGACCACTGTTGTATCTTTTTGAAAAAAGGTCCCGCCCCTTTCCTTTTTGGTCAAATCAAGTCCCGCCATGACCAGTCGCTGTTGTTCGTCCTCCGGCAAGGCACAGAGGTCATCGTC
>JABMQV010000305.1 GCA_013203065.1 Desulfobacteraceae bacterium
CAGTCAAACTGGCGCCAGTTTCTGACCGAACATCCCGCAGAGGTGATGCCGATTGCCTTTCTTGTAATATTCAATTCATCTAACACCTCAGCCACAAGCCGGTGGATGATGCCGTGGGAACACCCCGGACAATAAGGGAAAGGGACATCTGTCATTGACTTGGGTTTTTGGGAAACAATGTTCATGCTGTTCATGTTCGTACGCCTAAGAGATTCCTGGAGACAACCTCAATACCTGTTCCAAAACGCCGTTAGTTCCTGTCATTTCGATCGAACCGAAGTATTTCCTCATGGATTTCATCTGGAGTCAGCACGTAACCACCACCCACGCCGTAGTGAATAACCTCGGCCGCACCGCAGACCGCCAGTCGCACGTCTTCCACCATCTGTCCGTTATTGGCTTCCACCACAAGCAATTTTCTCACCCCGTTTTGAAGAAGCAATTTCAAGGCCTTTTCAGGATACGGATAAAGGGATATGGGGCGGAATAGGCCAACGGAAACTCCCTCGTCCCTGGCCCGCACAACTGAATCCAGTGCAATCCGAAAGCTGCTTCCGAAGGCAACAACGAGCAGATTGGCTCCATCTGCGTACAGGGCTTCATGGCGCTGCTCGTTTTCTGTCATCTGCTCGTATTTTTTCTTGAGATTCCGATTCCATTCAATGAGTTCTTGATCGGTATGGGGGGCCACTTTGATAACTTTTCGAGGGTTGTTGCCTTTCCCTGTTACGGCCCAGGTTTTCTCTGGTGCCTCGGCCCATTTCAGACCGTCAATTGCCACCGGCTCCATCATTTGCCCAAGTATGGCGTCTGAAAGGATAATGACCGGGTTTCGGTAGCGGTCGGCGAGGTCAAAGGCCTTGTAAGTAAGTTCATAGAGTTCCTGGGCGCTCGCAGGGCCAAGGACCAGGCATTGGTAGTCTCCATGCCCTCCGCCCTTTGTTGCCAGCCTGTAGTCGGATTGGGCAGAAGAGATCCGGCCTAGGCCGGGGCCTGCCCGACTAACGCACACCACCACGGCGGGCATTTGTGCCGTCGCAAGGGTGGTGAGACCTTCTCCCATCAAGGTGAAACCCGGACCTGAAGATGATGTCATGCATCGCCTGCCCCCGGCAGCCGCACCAAATACCATATTGATCCCAGACAATTCGCTTTCACTCTGCAGGAAAGTCCCTCCTACCTCGGGGAGCCTCCGGGCCATGTATTCAAAGAGTTCGTTCTGAGGAGTTATCGGATATCCAAAGAAAAACTGGCACCCCGCGCGAATGGCCCCTTCCCCGACAGCCTCGTTTCCCCGCATGAGGGTCTTGTTAGTCAAAGCCCGATTATTTTTTCCCCTGGCGGTCATCAGAATTTCATCTCTCCCCACTGAAAACTTTTCTTGCTTGAGCGAGCCTTCAGATTATTTCTCAGATACCAGGTCCCAGAAAGATCATGGCCCTCGTTCATACATTGAAGGATGTTTCAATTTAGAGTGTCGACAATGCTATAATCGACTCTGTCCCATTTGTCAATGGTCTATGAGAAGGATACTTCGGTCAGATAGCCCGTGAGGCCTTGAGGCCTTCTATCTGCTCACTGGAGTAACCCAAGAGATCTCCGTAAATGACTGCATTGGCCGAACCGAGAGGGAGGCCTGGGAATCGAATCTTACCGGGTGAATTTAACAATCTGAATGGAACGTTGGGTATCTTCAGAAGGGCTCCGGAAGCTGGATCTTCGATCTCGATAACGGACCCGCGACTTAGAAAATGAGGATTCTTTCCGATGTCTTCCATGTTGGCAATGGGCCCTATGGTTATACCCAGGCGCTCGCACGTGCTGATCACCTCTTCCAAATCCTGGTTGCCTATCCAGTCGGATATAACCTGATTGATGATTTGCCTGTTTCCTTCCTTGATACGCTCTTCATTGGTCTTGAAGCGGGGATCCGCGTTCATCTCCGGATGACCCACACATTCCATTAGACGTTCAAACGGCCCTTGAGCGGCGCCTGAAAGGGTAACCCACTTGCCGTCCTTGGTACGGTAGTTGTTTCTCGGGACCACATAACTCAACTCGTTTCCTTTTGGCTGGGGCGCCTTGCCGGTCAGGAAATAGCTCAAGAAATCAGGGCCTAACATGCCAAAGAGGGGCTCATACAATGACATATCTACGATCTGCCCTCCCTTTTTCCCCCTTTCTTGTCCTCGGAGGCAAATCATTATTGCGAAGGCCAGATGAGCGCCGGTGATAAAATCTGCCAGGGCCATGGGCGCATTTGTGGGTGGTCCGTCCGGTTGTGCATTGAGGTAAGTAAATCCGCTGAATCCTTCTGCAAGGGTTCCAAAGCCGGGGCGATTGGAAAAGGGTCCGGTCTGGCCGTAACCCGACACCGTTCCGATAATCAGGCCGGGGTTTTCCTCGATCAGGGTTTCTCTTCCAATCCCCAGTTTTTCCATGACACCGGGCCTCATATTTTCGATAAGGACATCGGCTTTTGTTATCAAGTCAGTGAATATGCGTTTCCCTTCCGTGGTTTTCAAATTAAGGGTGACAGGGAACTTGTTACGGCCCACCACGGCCCAAAAAGGAGACACCCCTGCCTTTTCAATTATACCCCACCCTCGGATCGCATCGGGGTTAGAAGGGTTTTCCACCTTGACGATATCCGCCCCATAATCCCCCATGAGCGTCGCTGCAAAGGGTGCGGCCATGACCGTTGCCATATCAATGACCCTGAGGCCCTTCAAAGGAAGATGGTCGAATTTATCTTCCGACCGTTGAGCGGAGATGAATTTATTAAGATCCTTTGTAGTTGTCATCTTTTCTCTTTCAAAAAAACCAAATAACTATTCAGAATATCCCGGTATTTGTCGCAAAAAATAGAATTGGATTGGCGCGGTGCTCCGTGAAACTATAGGCCCAAATAGGCCTTGCGGATCAGGTCGGTTTCCAGAAGTTCTGGACCCTTGCCCTCCATAATAATTTTGCCCCTCTGAAGGACATAGCCCTTGTC
>JABMQV010000306.1 GCA_013203065.1 Desulfobacteraceae bacterium
TGGACCGGTTACATGATGTTAGCGAATCAGTTTCACCCCCCACTGACAGAAGCACTGGATCTGCCGGAAGGTCATAAGTGCTTTGGTATTTTGATGGTGGGGTACCCTAAATTCAAATTTCATCGTCTACCACTTCGACAAACACCTCAGGTAACATGGAGAAAAAAGGGGTCCCATCTTAAAAAATAAGTAAAAAAACGAATAGCTAATATTTGAGATGTGACCCCAATGTTTTCACAGTCCCGGGAAGTCTTGACAACAATCTTTGGAAAAGCTTACCATAATGGCCCTGCACAATAGTATCATATGGCTTTTAAGATAATGTTTTTAGATTAATCATCCGCTAACCATTCTTCTTTCATGGATCCTTTCGGGGGGTTCCCTGACCTATGAAAAAGAATAATTGTGAACTTCTGAAGCAGATAAAGCTCTTCACTGATCTTGATCCGGAATCATTCACCGAATTGATGAGGATCATGCGCAGGATTGACATGGAGAGTGATACCATACTTTTCCGGCAGGGCGACATCTCCGACGGGATGTATATTATCGGTGAAGGATCGGTTCGTATCGTTTCAAGATCCGCCGGCGATGAACTGATAGATCTGGCAAGATTGGGTCCCGGCGAATTACTGGGAGAGCTTGCCTTGATAAAAGAGAATAAACGCTCTGCCACGGCCATTACAAGCGGTCTCACATCCCTCTACTTCCTGAGCAACCACCATTTGGAGCTGCTCCGGCTCGACTCACGGCCTCTGGCAGGCTTGATCATTGACCAGATTCTCAAAACCATCTGCACGCGGATCCGGGAAGTGCTTCGAAAGATTGCCGCAATGCCCTTACTGAGAAACGATGCCCCCCAAACACCCTTTCAGATGGATACCAGAAGATCCGGGAAAACCCCCGAGGTATTTACCCCTGACAGGAATCAACTCAAAAGCATACCTTTTTTCAGGCGTTTCATAAATGAGGATTTGATCGACCCGTTTTTAGCGCCGTTATCCCAGAACGCATTTTCACGGGGAGAGGAAATCTTGAAGGAAAACGGGCCACCGGAAAAGTGTTATATTATCGTTCGGGGCGCGGTTCGATTGAGTATAGAGCGGCAAGGTCGCGATGAAGCCATGTGGATAGAAGGCCCGGGAGGGATTGTGGGGGATATTTCCCTTACGGATGGCGGGAATCAGCCCATGCTTGCCACAGTGTGCAGTGATTCAACGCTGCTTGGAATGGAAGGTCCTCTCTTTCATAAACTTCAAAAAGACCACTCCCTTTTGGCAACGCATTTCTTCGAGGGCATTAGAGGATCTATTTTCAAGGCACTTCACCGTTCAGACCGAAATCTGGCCCGGCTGACTGCTCATGAACGTTTACTGCAACCCGTAAGAAACTCTTAACCCGATTAGGAGATTGAATCATGTGTAGGGCCTTGGCATACCTGGGAACGCCGGCGCTTATCGATGAATTTTTATACAAACCGGATAGCTCGCTGATTCGTCAGACCTATGCCCCCCAGATGCTTGGCCTCCTCAACCTGGCTGGCTTTGGGCTATTGGCGTGGAGTCGAGACTCCTATAATCCGGAAGAGCCTTTCCGCTACAAGTCGGAACAGATCCCCATCTTTGATGCCAATCTCAAAGGGCTGGCCAACAAGATCAAAGCGAATTGTATACTCGCCCACGTCCGGGGCGTCAGCTATGATCACCTCCAACACGTCTCCCGCCAAAACATTCATCCCTTCCAGTTCTCTGGGTTTAAACTCTCAATGGCCCACAACGGGTTTCTGATAAATTTCCCAGAAGTAAAGAGAGCGCTGATGGCGTATGTCAAACCTGATTTCGAAAAGCTCATTGAAGGGTCGACAGACAGTGAACACCTCTATGCGGTATTGATGTCCCAACTGAAAGACCCGTATCATTATTCAACCTTGTCTGAGATTGGTCAGGCCGTTGAGAAAACATTGGACATTATTGATACGGTTTACAAAAAAATGGGGATCTCCACCTGTTCCATAGTCAATCTTTTCCTTAGCGATGGGAACAAACTGGTAGCGGTTCGCTATTGCTTTGATTTTGGCAACTATGGCGAATCCGTTGAAGAGTGGGATCTTTCCTATCTAAGTTTATGGTATACCTTTGGGCAGGATTACGGCCTACATGATGGGGAATGGAAAATGGTCCAGGGGGCAGCCAATTCGGATTCCATTATTGTGGCGTCTGAACCGTTAACCCAGGATTCTTCAACATGGATGGAACTTCCGGAATATTCAATGTTGATGACCAGCGCTGAAAATAATCTTCGCGATCTGGTGATCAAGAAATTGTAACTTCTTAGAAAATATCCTCTGTGTAATGATGCGTCTTCAAGGTAAAAAAGCTCTGATTACGGGCGCCGGTCGAGGGATTGGGAAGGTTGCGGCAATACGCTTTGCCGAGGAAGGCGCAACGGTTTGCGCGGTGGACATCAA